>JBBSMO010000652.1:0-2001 GCA_038233155.1 Longimicrobiales bacterium | reverse complement strand
TGCGGTAGTGGGAGACTACGCGCCCGGCGGGTGTGGGCGGTGCGCGGAGCCAGGCGAGGAGCGGCGAAAGGACTTCGGCGGCGAGGGCATCCACCGGGCCGGATTCGTCGTGGGCGGCCAGCAGCGACTCGACCTCGCCGCGCAGTTCGGTATCGCCCTCGCAGACCCGGTCCAGATGCTGCTCCCGTTCAGCCGGCTCGTGTTCGAGCACGGCGTTCAACACCTCCGTGACCCGCCGCCAGCGCTCGGTCGTGATCCCGTTCATGCGCTCAGCTCCCGATTGAGCCACGCACGCGCGGCGGTCCAGTCGCGCTTCACGGTGGCTGGCGAGATGCCAAGCGCTTCGGCGGTTTCCTCAATGCTCATCCCGCCGAAAAAGCGGCATTCGACGACCCGTACCTGCCGCTCGTCGAAGTGTTCGAGCTGTTGCAGCGCCTCGTCGAGCGCCAGCAGCTCGTCCGAGCGCTCCTCCGCCACCAGCATTGCGTCGTCCAGCGGGACCTGACCGCGCCCGCCGCCCCGCTTCTGCGCGCCTCGCGCAATCGCATAATCCAACAGGACACGACGCATCGCCCGCGCGGCGACAGCGAAGAAGTGGGCGCGGTTCTGCCAGTCCGCCCGCTCCTGGTCCACCAGCTTGATGTAAGCCTCGTGGACGAGCGCTCCGGTATTCAGCGTATGGCCGGCGGGCTCGTTGCGGAGCCGCTGGTGGGCGATCCCGCGGAGCTCGCCGTAGACGAGCGGGAAGAGCTGGTCCACAGCGTCGCGGTCGCCGCGAGTGAGCTGCTGCAGCAGCTGGGTGACTTCTCCGGGAAGCTCTCCAGGACTTTGCATCGCCGGTTTGTCGTTTCGGAGCAAATTGGAGCAAGGGCGAGGTGCTCCGCTGTGCCTGACGGTGTGTATGCGGTTCACCCCGCTTCCCAATATACGCCGGAGCGGGCGCGGGCGCACTCCGCATCGGAAAACGTCGGTGAGCCGATTTGTGATCGGTTTCCGCGTCAGGGGTTGAACGGCATCCTTTTTCTCAACCGCATGGAGTGACACCATGTTCACTACGCGCAACGAACGCCCGGGATTCGTGCGAGCCCTCGATCACACAGTCGCCATACGTCGTATTCTCCTCCCGATTCTCGTTGCTCTCATGGGGCTGCCTGCCCATGCCTTCGCGCAAGCCGGCGCCAGCAGCGGAGGAGACGCCATCCAGAATGCTCTGAGTGCCGCCCCCGCGTCGGTGGCCGAGCATGCGACGGTGGCGAACTTCGACGGCACCGTACTGCGCGAAGGCAGCAACGGCTGGATCTGCATGCCCGACATGCCCGACGTGCCGAACAACTCCCCGATGTGCCTGGACGCCAACTGGCGCGAGCTGATCGACGCCGTGCAGAACCAACGCGAGCCGAGATTCACTGGGATGGCCATCAGCTACATGCTCCAGAGCGATATGCCGGTGAGCAACACCGATCCCTTCGCAAAGGGGCCGACTGCGGAGAACCAGTGGATCCAGGTGGGCAAACCCCACATCATGGTAGCCGTCTCGGATCTGAAGATGCTGGATGGCTTATCGACTGATCCTAACAACGGCGGCCCCTTCGTGATGTGGAAAGGTACGCCCTATGCCCACATCATGATTCCAACTGTTCCCCGGACGAAGTAAGCCCATACCCCGAATCGGCTCACCACGAAAATTCCCGGTGAGCCGATTCGCGAGCGTTTTCCGCGTCAGGGGTTGAAGACCCGGCTCCGGCGTACGGCCGGCACGCGGCGAAACCCGAAGAAACCAGCAACCAGGACAAAGGTGACATCATGGCTACTCTGCAAGCAACGACGATCACGGGCGGCGATACCGCTCTCGAACAAGACACCATCGAGCTCTTCGCGCAGCAACTCCGCAACCCGCTGATCCTGCCGGAGCACGACGGGTACGACGAGGCCCGCAGTATTTACAATGGAATGATCGACAAACGTCCCGCGCTGATCGCGCGCTGCGAGAACGTCGCAGAC
>JBBSMO010000651.1:0-2007 GCA_038233155.1 Longimicrobiales bacterium | reverse complement strand
TTGGTGATGGTCGCGCCGGCGACCTTGCCGGAAAGAGCGGTCACTAGGTTGTTTTCAGGGGTTTCCGTCAGCTGCTCGGCGCTGATCTCCTGAACGGAGGTGGAGACGGCACGCTGTTCGCGCGTGATGCCGAGGGCCGTCACGACAAGCCCCTCGAGCTCGAAGGCCTCCCGGCTCAGCGTGATGTTGACAACGTTGCCGGTCACCGCGACCTCCGCACCCTTGAGGTCCGAGCTCGGCGCCGTGACGGTGAGGCGGTCGGACCCGGCGGGCACCCGGATCGTGTACGTTCCGTTGGGTTCCGTGATGGTGTTGATTTCGGTTCCCTGCACCCGCACGCGGGCACCGGCAACCGGCACGCCCGTTTCGGCGACCCGCACCGTGCCGGTCACGGTTCGGTCCTGTGCGGACGCCTCCCGCCCGGTGAAGAACAGCAACAGCACGGGGAGCAGCAGTAGCAGTCGTTTCATGAACTTTTCCGGGGGTTGGAATTGGGGTGGTGGAGCTGCGGAGCGGGCGCGATTCGAGAGACCAGCCCGCGTTGTTCGCTCATCGAAAGCTTCATGGAATCTGGGGTGGGTAGAGAGAAGGAACCACCGGGTGGGGAGCAGCAATGTATCCTGTATACACACCTCGTCTATATAAACGCTTGCCGGCCGATCGGCAAGCAAATTATTTTCCACTCTCGGGGCGAGATTTGCAATGTGTAGTGGTTGCTGTACTTTATCGCTGACGTTCCAGATCCGGTGGGCGACTCCGGCCGGGCGTGTTTACCTTCTCGCGCCGCCGGCGGTGACCCCTTGCTCCCCCAATCCCGAGGGCAGACGATGAATCGGTGGCTTCCGTCTCTGCGCGGCCTCCTCGTCTTTCTGCTCGTGGCGGGTTCCGCACAGCCCGTGTCCGCGCAGAACGGCCCGATGCGCGGCTTCGACGCGTACGTCGAGAAGGCCCTGCGCGAATGGGGGGTCCCCGGGCTCGCGGTCGCGGTGGTCAAAGACGATTCCGTCGTCTTCGCGCGGGGCTATGGAGTGCGGCATCTCGGCAGGCCGGAGGCGGTCGACGCGCACACCTTGTTCTCGGTTGCCTCCACCAGCAAGGCATTCACTGTGGCCCTGCTGGGAATGCTGGCGGATGAGGACAGGCTGAACTGGGATGATCCCGCGGCGAAACATCTGCCCGGCTTCCAACTGTACGACCCCTATGTCAGTCGCGAGTTGACGGTTCGCGACCTGCTCAGTCATCGGAGCGGGCTGTCTCGAGGGGACTACCTGTGGTGGGCTTCGCCCTACGACCGGGGGGAAATCCTGCGCCGCGTGCGTTTCCTCCGGCCGAGCACCAGCTTCCGTTCCGCATTCGGCTACCAGAACGTGATGTTCATCGCCGCGGGGCAGATCATTCCCGCGGCGACCGACACCACCTGGGACGATGCCGTGCGCGCGCGCATCTTCCGCCCGCTCGGGATGAGCGCCAGCAACACCAGCATCGCCGCGCTTCGCGGCGGAGACAACGTCGCCACTCCACACGCGCGGATTGACGATCGGCTTCGCTCCATTGCCTGGCGCAACTTCGACAACCTGGGTGGCGCCGGAGCCATCAACTCCAACGCCATCGACATGGCGCAGTGGGTCCGGCTGCAGCTCGGGCTGGGCGAATACAAAGGGAAGCGGTTGCTCAGCCCCGAAACGATCCGGGAAACGTGGATGCCGCAGACGGTGATACGCGCGAGCGAGCAAACCGACAGCATCTACCCCGAAACGCACTTTCGGGCCTACGGGCTGGGATGGTTTCTGCAGGACTACCGCGGCCGCAAGGTGGTCTACCATCCCGGAGCGCTGGACGGCATGCGGGCGGAGGTGGCGATGATCCCGGAGGAAAACCTCGGCGTCGTGCTGCTCGCGAACGCGGAAGAAACCGCTTTGCTCCCCGCGCTCCGATACCGGATTTTCGACCTGTTCCTCGGCGGGGCCGGCAGGGACTGGAGTGGAGATCTGCTCGCGGTGCGCAACC
>JBBSMO010000650.1:0-2008 GCA_038233155.1 Longimicrobiales bacterium | reverse complement strand
TGAGCAGTATCGAAGGGCCGGTTACAGCAGGATTCCGACAACGCAGGCCGTCATGAAGCTGGCGAGCGTCCCCGCGATCATGGCGCGCAGCCCGAGCCGGCTCAGATCACCGCGCCGCTCGGGCGCGAGCCCACCGATGCCGCCGATCTGGATCGCGATGCTGCTGAAGTTGGCGAAGCCGCACAGTGCGTAGGTCGCGATCACGACCGATCGCGCCGACAATTCCGCCCCGGACTGGAGCATTTCGGCGAGGTGAAGATACGCGATGAACTCGTTCAACGCGGTCTTCTCGCCGATCAGCGCACCGACCGCGAGCGCGTCCTTCCACGGTGTGCCCATCAACCATGCCAGCGGTGCGCCGAGCCAGCCCAAGATCATCTGGATGCTCAGCTCGTAGCCGAACAGTCCCGCTGTCCATGCGACGATGCCATTGAGTAGCGCGAGCAGCGCGATGAAGGCAAGCAGCATCGCTCCCACGTTCAGGGCGAGCCCTAATCCCTCGCTCGCTCCCCGCGCGGCGGCATCGATCACGTTCGCATCGACCTCATCGAGCTCGATCCGGATTTCGCCGCGGGTGACGGGCTCTTCCCGCTCCGGGTACATGATCTTCGAGATCGCCAGAGCGGCGGGCGCGGACATGACCGAGGCGGCGATCAGGTGACCGGCGATATCGGGGAAGTACGCCGTCAGCAACGCAACATACGCGGCGAGCACCCCGCCCGCGACCGTCGCGAACCCGCCGGTCATCACCGAGTGCAGTTCGCTGCGCGTCATCGTCCGGACAAACGGTTTGACCAGCAGCGGCGCCTCGGTCTGACCCAAAAAGATGTTGCCGGACGCGCTCAAGCTTTCCGCGCCGGAGATTTTCATCGTGCGCAGCATGACCCAGGCGAACGCTTTCACGAACCACTGCATAACGCCCAGATAATACAGCAGCGTGGTGAGGCTCGAAAAGAAAATGATCGTCGGGAGAACATTGAATGCGAAGAACGCTCCGGTGTTGGCCCACGCGGTGGTGCTGGCGAGCGGGTCCATCGGCCCGCCAGCGGAGCCGACTGGAACATTGTTGAGCGTCAGGTTCCCGAACAGAAAGCTCGCGCCCTGAACGGTGTACCCGATCAGCGCAACGAACAGATCATTAGCTCCCGCGAAGAACGCGCGGCCGGCCTCATTGGTCAGGATCAGTACACCGAACGCGAACTGCAGCCCGAGGCCCCACGCCACGGTCGTCCAGTTCACGGCGGCGCGGTCCACGCTCATGGCCCAGGCGGCGAGCACGAAAACGAGCAGGCCGAGCAGACTCGTGGCGCGCTCCGCCAGCGTTCCGCCGCGCGCCTCCTCCCGGGCGAGGCGCGCGCGCTGTGCAGCCGTGACGTCGCCCGTCGCTACCGGCCCGGCGGGCGCCTCCACCGCCTGCACGCCGCTTGTCGGCGTCGCGGCGTCGCGCGCCGCTTCGATGACCGGGTTCCGCGATGTGGGTTCGGGCTGCTGCGCACGCGAGGCGGTGAGTCCGGCACCCAGCAACAGCGCCGCCGTGAGCCAGAGCGGAACGAGAACCACAAGCGGCAGCTTCCGAGCGGGCATCGGGGCGCGAGGCAGGGGAGATCTCCGGAGCGAAGGGGAGCGGCCAGCGCTCACGTCCCACAGACGGCCGGGCCGTCGAGGCGCGGTATTGTACCGTTACCAGCCGAGTTTCGCCACCTCCTGCGGCGACAATTTCACCTTGTGCCGCTTGGCCGAGGTCAGCGCAGGCTTTGCGAACACCCGGATCAGCATCACCCCCGCGACAAAGCCGCCGACGTGCGCCCAGAATGCGACCCCGCCACTTTCCCCGGCTTCCGGACCAAACGAGATGATCCCGGTGGCGAGCTGGATGACGAACCAGTAGCCCAGGAAGAAGAAGGCCGGGATGCGGAAGAAGAAGATGGGGAAGATCCAGGTGCGGACCCGCGCCCGCGGATACAGGACGACGTACGCCCCCATGATCCCGCCGATCGCCCCGCTCGCC
>JBBSMO010000649.1:0-2013 GCA_038233155.1 Longimicrobiales bacterium | reverse complement strand
GGAGATGTCGGCGGGTGTGTCGCCGATGATCACCACATCCTGGCCACCGAAGCGGGTGCCGAGCCGCCGCTCCGCGCGGCTGACGGCGATCTGCGGGAGCTGGCGGCGATCGGCATGATCGGAGCCGAAGGCACCGAGCGTAAACTGATCCCAGGCGATCTCCGCGGCTCGAAGCTTGATTTCCGCCGCCGCTTTGATGTTGCCCGTCAGCAGCCCGACCACAGCGCGGCCGGGAGCGTCACGGAGGGCATCCAGAACCCCTACCACACCAGGGAATACGTTTATCTGGGCTGTTTCGAGCTCCTGCCGCAGCAGCTCTGGGTAGAGGCGCCACAGCTCGTCCCACCCTTCTTCCGTCTTGGGCCCGGGCAGGCCGGCTCCCGCGAGCAGTTCCCGTGCGATCTGCGGGTCGGTCTTGCCGGCGAACTCGGTGGTTTCTACCGGGCCGGCCGTTCCGTAGATGGCTTCCAGTGCTTGGCAGAACGCGCGCGCCGCGGCTTTGCCGCAGGAGAGCAGGGTGCCGTCTATGTCGAAGAGGATCAGGCGTTGCATCGGGCGGGGTCGGGAGTACTGGTGGCGCAATGTGGCGACGATGCCGCGGCCGCGGCAAGTCACGGTCCGGACTTTCTACAGCGTCGTCATGCTGTTGCCGATAATAAGGTTGAAGCTTCTATCGGTTCGCTTCCGCTCCCGCCGGCTGCGGTCATGCCGGCTTCGCTCCCTTCGCCTCCGCTCAGGGGGCGGGGGCGGGATGATCCAGGAGCGAAGGGTTGCCCGTACCGAAGTGTTGCGGAACCCAGGGGGCGGGAGGGGAATACAACCGTTCAGTGACCCCCAAGGTTGCGCTCTTTGCTACAATCTACAATGTTGGTTGCACGAGTGTCTTGCTCGGTGCTTCTCTGCGAACGCCCTGCACGAATGCCATGCTGGTAAAATCCACCTTTATTTCCGCCTTTGTCGTCATCGCCTCAGCGGCCGCTCCTCTGGGTCTCGAGGCTCAATCGTTGCGCGGCTCGCCCACCGCGGTGAGCCGTGTGTACCGGCAAGCGCAGGCGCACGACCTGCACTTCTACGAGTCGTCCGCGGGTGTAGTGCGCGCCGAAGACCGGGGCCGCTTCATCAAGCTGACGGAGAACAGTGACTTCGAGGTCGCGAACGTGCGGTACCCCTACGTGCTCCCGAGCACCCACACCTTCGTAACCCGCCTCGCCAGCCAGTACAAGCGTGCATGCGGGGAGAGGCTGGTGGTTACCAGCGCGGTGCGCCCCAAGGTGTTCCGCCCTTCCAACAGCATCAGCAAGTCCGTCCACCCGACAGGAATGGCGGTAGATCTGCGCAAGCCGCGGAACTCGCGATGCCGCTCCTGGCTGCGCACTACATTGCTCTCTCTCGAAGGAGCTGGAGTTCTGGATGCGGGCGAGGAGCACCGGCCGCCGCACTTCCATGTGGCAGTCTATCCTAATCAGTACACGACGCATGTGAAGCGGCTGGGCGGCGGCGGCACCATCCACATCGCCGCTGCCGGGAGCAGTTCCGCGGGTCCCAAGTACAAGGTGCGCAGGGGAGATTCGCTCTGGCAGATCGCCCGCCGCCACGGGACCAGTGTCGAGAAGTTGAAAGCTGCGAATGAGATGAAGTCTTCGAAAATTGTGGTAGGAGAGGTGCTTCGCATCCCGAGCGGCCGCTGAAGGCGGTGGGCCCTGAATTTTCTTGCGCCCGGCTATGCCGGGCGCTTTTTGTTGCATCTCACTCGAATGGCCCGCCATGCTGCTGCGCCGGCTGAGGAACCGGGCGAAGTTCGCGCTCGAACGGTGGATGGTGCGCGGTGCCCGTCACCGCCTGCTCATCGTTGCCGCGCTGATCGCGCTAGTCGCCCTCGGCGGCGGCGTCATCGCGCTTCTCTTCGGCGAAGAGTTCAGCGGCGTTGGCGATGCCGTTTGGTGGGCATTTCTGCGGCTTACCGATCCTGGCTATCTGGGAGATGACGAAGGCGCGGCGCGGCGAACCGTCTCG
>JBBSMO010000648.1:0-2017 GCA_038233155.1 Longimicrobiales bacterium | reverse complement strand
GGGTCTGTACCGCTGCTACTGCTCGTCGTCGCGCTGCTCGCCGCCTATCTCCCGGCCCGGCGCGCGACGCGGGTGGATCCGATGGTCGCGCTCCGCGCCGAATAGGAGAAATCGAAAATGGAAACCCTGCTCCAGGACGTCCGCTACGCTGCGCGGCAACTCCGTCGCTCGCCCGGCTTCACCGCCGCCGCCGTTCTCACGCTGGCGCTGGGGATCGGGGCCACGACGGCGCTCTTTTCCGCAGTGGACGCACTGCTGCTCCGTCCGCTCCCGCTGGTCCAGCCGGAGCGTCTGGTGGAGGTCGCTCCCGCGATCAAGAGCGATCTGTTCGAGGGTCAGTCACCTCCCTTTTCTTACCCCGCCTACGAGGAGCTGCGTGATGGGAACCGCTCGCTCTCGGGGCTCGCCGCCACCGCAGGGGGGCAGCTCACCTTCGGCGATGTGGAGTACTCCGAAGAGGTACGGGGCGCCTTCGTCACCGGCAACTACTTCGGGCTGCTCGGTGTCGCGCCGGCGCTCGGCAGGATGATCGTTCCGGGCGACGATCGGCGCGGCGAGGCGACCGGCGGCGTCGTGCTGAGCCACCGCCTCTGGCAGCGCCGCTTCGGCGGCGATCCGGCGGTGGTTGGACGCACGGTGCGGCTGAACGGATTCCCCGTGACGGTGCTCGGCGTGGTGCCCCGGGAGTTCACCGGCACCGCGATCAGCGACGCACCGCAGCTCTGGGCTCCCCTGGCGCTGCACGAGCGGGTGGTGCCCAATAGCGGCGTCTACACCCCGATGCAGTTCAGCCTTTCCGCGATCGGGCGCCTGCAGCCGGGCGTATCGCTCCCACGCGCGACGGCGGAGCTGGGCGCCGTCGCGCGCCAGTACGAAAGCCCGCTACCCCTGCAGACTACCGGGGTGCAAACGCGGACGGTGGACCGCATTCCGGTTCGACTGGAGGGCAGCTTCCACCGCTTCGTCGCACTGCTCACCGCTGCGACGCTGCTGGTGCTGGGGATCGCCAGCGCGAACGTCGCGGGGATGCTCGCCGTCCGCGCGATACGGCGGAAGCGGGAGATCGCCATCCGTCTGGCCGTCGGCGCGGGTCGCGCCCGACTGTTACGCCAGCTCGTCACCGAGGGGGTGTTCCTCGCCCTGCTCGGCGGCGCGGCCGGCACGTTGCTCGCCCTCTGGCTTACGGATCTGCTGCTTTCCTTCCGCTGGCCGGTGCCGGTCACCCTGGACGTGGGCGTGAATGGCCGGGTGCTCGGCTTCGCCGTGGTCCTGTCGGCCGTCATCGGGCTGGTCTTTAGCCTGCTCCCGGCGCTGCGCGCTTCCCGTGCGGCGCTCGTCCCCGCGCTGCGCGACGGAGGCCAGCTCCCGGCGCGCCGCCGCTCCTGGCTGGGGAGCGGCTTCGTGGTAGGGCAGGTGGCGATGTCGCTGCTCCTGCTCGCGGGGGCTGGGCTGTTCCTGCGCGCGCTGCAGCACGCGCTCAGCATTGACCCCGGCTTCGATCCATCCGGGGTGATGGTCGCCGGATTGGACCTGCACCGGCAAAGGTATGAGGAGCCGCGAGGCCGGCAGCTCTACCGCGAGGTCCTGGAGCGGGTGAGGCAACTTCCGGGGGTGGAGTCCGCGAGCCTGTCCGCCGCGGTGCCCCTCGGGCCGGGCGGGGAGATGCTGCGGGTGGCACCCGTTGGCGGCACGGTTCCTTCCTCCCCCTCCGCTGAAAATGGTTCCATGCGGGCGCTGACGGTGGAGCCGGACGGCGCCCCAGCGAAATCGGCTGCGTTCGTCCATGCGAACATCGTCGATCCGGATTTCTTTCGGACCATGGGGATCCCCCTGCGGCGGGGCCGGACGTTCGGCACCGCGGACCGGGAGGGTGCCCCGCGAGTGGCTATCGTCAATCAGACGATGGCTGAGCGATTCTGGCCGGATGAGGACCCCATCGGCGAGCGGAGCCGGCAGGAGTTCTCGGCGATGGAGATGATGAGGGGCGGGGGGCGGGCGGAGCCCCTCGAGTACGACG
>JBBSMO010000647.1:0-2031 GCA_038233155.1 Longimicrobiales bacterium | reverse complement strand
GGTAGAAGAGGGCGCAGTCCTGCCACAGTTCGCGAAACGGGGGGATGTCGCTCATCACGAGGGCGCACCCAGATAGCGCCGCTTCGAGCGGTGCGAGGCCGAACGGCTCGTAACGGGATGTCGCGGCGTACACGGCCGCCTGCCCTAGCAAGCTGCGCAGCTCCGCCGCCGGCAGCAGCCCGGCGTGCTCGGCAGGCGGGAGCGCGGCAGGCAGGTTCTCTCCGCCGCCCGGGTGAATGGTAGCACCGGCTAGGACTACCCGCACACCCTCGGGCATATGTGGCGCGGCGGCGGCCAAGTCGCGCGCTCCCTTGCCCTCGTCCCACAATCGCCCGGCGGTGACCACCAGCCGCGCCCGTTCGTGGCGCAAAGCCGCGCGCCAGGGCTTAGCCGTCCGCGCATTGTGAATGGCCGTCACTGGCGGCGAGGCGTAGATTCGCTCGATTTCGGCTGCAAGCCACCGCGTAGGCGCAGAGCGGGCCGCGGCACCCTGCAGCCCCGCCGCGATCCAGGAGCGATAGCGGCGGAACCAAGAATTGTCCGGCGGTGGCTCGCCCTTGACCGAACGCCACCAGCTCACCACATCGCTGTGAGCGGTGACGACCGCGGGTACACCCCAGTCGAAGGCACCGTAAAAGAACTGGTTGAGGTGCAGCACGTCGGGGCTGAACCGGCTGACAATCTCCCCGAGCACCGGCACGGATGCGGCAAGCCCGGCCGCTGGTTCCGGCATCCACTCGAGCGGGGCGCCCAGCAGAAAGCTGGTAACGGCGGGGTGCGCAGCGAGCCACGCGCTCTGGTTCTCATCGGGCTCGCCCCCGACAATGACTAGCCCGGCCTCGTGCCCGCGGTTCACGAGCGCCCCGGCCAGTTCCGCGGCAAAGGTCCAGACGCCGCCGGCTACATCCGTCGTGATCAGGATGCGCAATTCGCCTCGCGCCGCACGCCGCCAGAATAATCGAGCATTGCACGGGCAATCTACTCCGTGAAGAATGACGGCACCACCGCGGAGCACGGCGGGCCCGCCGCAGGGGCAAGTAGCGCTCCGCAACTCCGTGCAGGGATGCTCACACGGTCGCGCCGGAATCATTAACGGTTCTTCGCCATCCCGGGCTCCGCTGCTTGCCATGAGCCGCCGTAGCGGTGTATCCTCGGACGGTTGATCCTTTGCCCTCGTTGATCGCCGCTGATGAACCCTTTCCGTTCGTTCGCTGTCGTCCTGGTGCTGCTCTTCTGCGGCATCCTCCCCGCCACCGCGCAGCAGAGCTTTGAACGGCTCTTTTATTATGTAGACTCGGAGGAGAGTTGGGAGAGCTTGGAAGAGCACATCGGCAAGATCAGCGTGCTCGCCCCCGCCGGCTATTCGGTAGATGAGGATGGCGTAGTGTGGGGAGAGGTGGACCCGCGGGCGATCGCCCTTGCCAAGGCCAACGATGTCCCGGTGATGCCGCTCATCGTGAACCCCGGCTTCGACCAGGAGATGCTGAGCCGGCTGCTCGGCAACGAAGTGGCGCGGCAGCGGGCGATCGGCTCGATGGTCGAGGAGTGCCGCCGCAACGGCTACCTCGGAATACAGTTCGATTTCGAGAACGTCAGCATCAACGACCGTGATGCGTTCACCCGCTTCTACCAAGAGGCCGCGACGGCGCTGCACGCGGCGGGGTTCAAAATCTCAATCGCGGTCGTGCACCGGCCCGGCGAGCTGCCGGGTCCCACGCGCTATCACAAGTGGCTGTTCAAGAACTGGCGCGCCGGGTATGACATCGCGGCGCTGGGCGAGGCGGGAGATTGGATCTCGCTGATGAGCTACTCGCAGCACACGCGGCGCACGCCGCCGGGCCCGCAGGCGAGCGTCGCCTGGCAGCGGGAGGTGGTCGAATACTTTCTGGAGCACGTGCCGCCGGAGAAGCTGTCGCTCGGCATCCCGTTAGGGTCGCAGCACTGGTACACATCGCAGGAAGACCGCATCCAGCCGGAAATGGCGCGGTCCTATAGCGAACAGCTCAGCCACGCCCGCGCAATGGGGATGGC
>JBBSMO010000646.1:0-2035 GCA_038233155.1 Longimicrobiales bacterium | reverse complement strand
TAGCAGCTGTCATCAGGCTCAAGGTACGTCCTGCACCAGCAGCAACACGCCCCTGCTTACCCGAACACAAGTAGCAGTTGTTTGACGCGCAGAATATCTGTTACGTCTCCGTGTCAGAGGAACACATATTGCGTCCATTCCTGGTGATCGAGGCTGCGTAGCGCCCGCTATGGAGTGGGCGCGGAGAGCGGATTAGCGCTAGCCATACCGCTCTTGCACGAACGGTTAGCAATACAGAGGGGATGACCCGATGTCACAACCTGATCCGGAAAAGAAAACCATCACCAGCGCGAGCGAGTTGATGCGTCTCGGGACGCGGCGAAACTTTGTTCGCACGCTCTGCGTGGGGGGCACGGTCATCATGCTGCCGAGCGTGCTCGCCGCCTGCCGCGGTGACGATGATGACGATGACGGAAACCCGCTCGGCCCCAACGTCCCGGCGCCCGTCACCGGGATTTCGTTCGATCTGCGCACGGACGTAGGCATCTTCAGGCTCGTTGATCTCCTGGAGCAGGTCGAAGGCCTGCTTTACACCGCGGTAGTGGCGAGCGCGACCTTCAACTCCTTCAACACCGACGAAAGAGAGGTCTTTACCGACCTTCGTGACGCCGAAATCATCCACCGCGAGATCGTTCGTGCCTTTCTCGGCAATCAAAGGCTGCCGGACATTCGGGGCTCGATCAACACCGCGACGCTGAATACCCTGCTGTCCAGCAAGCAGAACATCATCACGTCCGCGCGCATGTTCGAGTCGCTCGGGGTTTCGGGGCTGAACGGCGCGGGCAAGTACCTCCAGGATGCGCGCAATCTGGCCTTCGCGGGCAAGGTCGTCTCGGTCGAGGGCCGGCACCTGGCCGCCCTGCGCGAGCTCCTGCCACCGGCCGGAGTGAATGCCAACACCGCCTTCGCCAGCGACGAGACCATCGACGGCAACGGGCGCGACATCAAGCTCGGGGCAGGTGAGGTCCTCAACCGGCTGTTGGCGACCAACATCCTCGTGGCGGGGACGCTCGCCAACCCGCCCATCAGCAACGCGCCGACGGCGGTGCAGGGCGTGCCTACGCAGAATTTCTTCCCCGCGAACCCGTAAACAGACCCATGGAGCTTCGATCAATGGAAAACAAGCAGCAGCCGATTCTCGATGGGCCGATTCTCGATGGAATTGACCCCGATATTATGAACCGCCTCGCCTCGCGCCGCGAGGTGATCAGAAAGGGTGCGTCCGTGAGCTCCCTGGTCGCCGCCGGTCTTGCCCTGGGTTCGGTGCCGGTGGCGCTCGCCGCGCTGGCCAAGGACGCATTCGGGCAGACACCCAGCGACATCCTCGACGTGTTGCAGTTCGCGTTCATCCTCGAAAATCTGGAGAACGAGTTCTACAAGGCGGTGCTCGGCACCAGCGCGGTGGCGGCACAGAACACCGCCTTCGCGCCGGTGCGGGCGCTGATCCCCGCCCCCGCAAGAGAGGCAATCCAGCAGATCCAGAAGCACGAGCAGCAGCACACCGACTTCCTCCGCGCCACGATTCCGATGTTCGGCGGCACGGCACCGACGATCACAGCCAACGACTTCGACTTCACCGGCGGCAACGGGAGCAACACCGGCCCGTTCGCGCAGGCGACGACGGAACTCGATTTCCTGCTGCTCGCGGCGCAGGCGTTCGAGGATACCGGGGTACGGGCGTACAAGGGGCAGGCCGGGCGGCTCCTGATCCCAGGCAACAACAACGCCGACATCGCGCTGGAGAGCGCCCTGCGCATCCACACGGTCGAGGCACGGCATGCGTCCAAGATCCGCCGCATTCGCCGCCAGCGGAACCCCGGCGACACCTCGCTCCGCTTCAGCGGCTACGTGCTCGGTGGCGGCGTGGCCGCGGCGGGCGCGAGCAACATCAGCAATCCGCCGGCGGCGGTGGTGGCGGCCCTCAACCTCATCTATGCAGGCGAAGACAACACCACGCATACCTTCTTCAACGGCACGTCGGAAGTAACGGTGAATGCGACGACGCTTTCGAACATTGAGGTGATCGGCGATGCCG
>JBBSMO010000645.1:0-2040 GCA_038233155.1 Longimicrobiales bacterium | reverse complement strand
CTCGCACCACTCCCGCGCGCGCCCTGATGGGTGTATAATGGAGTTCGCCCCGCACGGCTCCCGAACCACGCCCGATGCCCGCACCGAACCCGCCGCCGCCGCTCTCGCAGCGGCTGATTTCCGCCTGGATCTGGGTTTCGACTATCCTGCTCGCGGTGCTTTGGCTGCCGTGGCTGGGGTTGGTCTGGCTGATGACGGTACCCTGGGACCCGGGTCGGTACACGGTAGGCCGGTGGTTCAGGCGCTGCGCGGTAACCGCTACCGCTCTGAACCCCTTGTGGCGCTTTCGCACCTCGGGGGTTCGCATTCGCGACCCGCGACGGCCGTATGTTGCGGTATCGAATCACGAATCGCTGGCGGATATCTTCCTCATCAGCCACCTGCCTTGGGAGATGAAGTGGCTCTCGAAAGAGGCCATCTTCCGTCTTCCTGTCATGGGGTGGATGATGCGCATGGCGGGCGATATTGCCGTCAAGCGCGACAAGCGCGAAAGCCGCGCCGAGGCCTTGAACGAGTGCCGTGACCGCCTGGCCAAAGGCGTCTCGGTGATGATCTTCCCCGAAGGTACCCGCTCCCGCACCGATGATCTGCTGCCATTCAAGGATGGCGCCTTTCGCCTGGCTATCGAGACCGGCGCGCCCATCCTGCCGATCGCCGTCGCCGGTACGCGCCACGCCATGCCAGCGAGGTCGCTGGTGTTCGGGCGCGCGAACGCCGAAGCTCGCGTGCTCGACCCCATTTCAACGGAAGGAATGTCGATAGCGGATGTGCCGGCGCTGCGAGACCGGGCCCGCGCGCTGATCGACGCAGCCCGCCGCGAACTGCTGGCCGAGCTCGGCTTGGCCGGCGCACCGGCTGCCGCTCCCGCAGTGCCTGCCGATAGCGCCTCCGCCGGGATCACCGGGCAGCCGCCGCCTTCCAGCTCCCGCTCGCGGCACCAGCGCGAGCCGGCGGGATGACCGGGAGCGGCGAGCCCCGTCGTTCCACTCGGGTGACGATGCCCCAGCCGATCGTGCAGGTAGATGCCTTCGCAGACCGGCAGTTCAGCGGCAACCCCGCCGCCGTGTGCCTGCTGCCGGAGGCACGCAGCGACCATTGGATGCAACGGGTCGCGCTCGAAATGAACCTGTCGGAGACCGCGTTCCTCCTGCCGCGGCCCGATGGCTATGGCTTGCGCTGGTTCACTCCCGCGGCGGAGGTGGACCTCTGCGGGCATGCCACACTCGCAAGCGCACACCTCCTTTGGGAAGATGGCCATCTAGCGCCGGGCGAGACCGCGCGATTTCATACGCGGAGCGGCCCGCTCTCTGCCGTGCGGGACGAGGACTGGATCTGGATGGACTTCCCCGCGCAACGGTGCATCCGATGCGAACTGCCCCGCGAATTGGGCGATGCGCTGGGGCTGTCGGCACACCCCAGGTTTGTCGGGCACAACGGCGCGGACTACCTCGTCGAGCTGGCCTCGCCCCAAGCGGTTCGCGAGCTGGACCCGGAGTTCGGCGCGTTGCGGCGGGTTGACGCCCGCGGAGTGATCGTCACCGCGCAGTCGGACGATTCCGGCCATGATTTCGTCTCCCGCTTCTTTGCTCCCGCTGTCGGCGTCAATGAGGACCCGGTGACGGGCTCGGCGCATTGTGCCCTAGCACCCTATTGGGCCGCACGGCTCGGGCGAAAGGAACTGACCGGCTATCAGGCATCCGAGCGCGGGGGGATCGTGCGCGTTGAAGATTGTGGCGACCGTGTACGGCTCGGCGGCCAGGCGGTAACGGTGCTCCGCGGCGAGCTGTTGGCGGGGCCGGAGCCAGCGCACGATGGCTGAGACCGCAACGCCCGCCGCTACCCGGGCCACCGGCGGCAGCGGGCACAACGACTCCCCCGCCGCCGCGGAGTCGTGCCCCAATTGCGGCGAGCCGCGGCCCGGCGAGTTCTGTCCGGCTTGTGGTCAACGGCAGGGAATGGTGCGGGTGTCTCTGCGCGAGATGGCCGCAGATTTTGCCGACGACCAGTTGCTGTTGAGCGGAAAGCTGCCGCGCACCTTGG
>JBBSMO010000644.1:0-2041 GCA_038233155.1 Longimicrobiales bacterium | reverse complement strand
TGGGAGGAGAGCCGATGGACGCCCCAAGATACGATAAGAGCAGGCTTCCAAGCCGCCATGTAACCGAGGGGCCGGCGCGCGCCCCGCACCGCAGCTACTACTACGCGATGGGCCTCTCAGAAGCCGAGATCCATCAGCCCTTCGTCGGCGTCGCCACCTGCTGGAACGAAGCGGCACCGTGCAACATCGCGCTCAGCCGCCAGGCACAGGCGGTCAAGGTCGGGGTGAAACAGGCGCTTGGCACCCCGCGCGAATTCACCACCATCACCGTCACCGACGGCATCGCCATGGGCCACGAGGGGATGCGCTCGTCGCTCGTCTCCCGCGAAGCCATTGCCGACACCGTTGAACTGACCATGCGCGGCCACTGCTATGACGCCATCGTCGGCCTCGCCGGCTGCGACAAGTCGCTTCCGGGCATGATGATGGCGATGGTCCGGCTCAACGTACCTTCTGTCTTTCTCTATGGCGGCTCGATCCTGCCGGGCCGCTATAAGGGACGCGACGTGACCGTGCAGGACGTGTTTGAGGCGGTGGGCCAGCACCAGGCGGGTAATCTCTCCACGTGCGAGCTCGAGAAACTCGAGGCAGTCGCTTGTCCCAGCGCGGGTGCCTGCGGAGGACAGTTCACTGCCAACACGATGGCCTGCGTAAGCGAGGCCATCGGTCTCGCGCTGTTCAACTCCTCCGGAGCGCCCGCGCCCTACGAGAGCCGCGACCAATATGCCGCCGCGAGCGGCGTCGCGGTCATGCGGCTGCTGAACCAAAACATTCGTGCTCGCGACGTGGTAACCCGCGCGGCGCTGGAAAATGCCGCGCGCGTTGTGGCCTGCACTGGCGGCTCCACAAACGCAGGGCTCCATCTGCCGGCGATCGCACACGAGGCGGGGATCAGTTTTGACCTCGATGACGTCTGCGCGATCTTCCGCGATACCCCCTACTTCGTAGACCTGAAACCGGGTGGAGCATATGTTGCCAAGGACCTCTATGAGGCGGGCGGGGTACCGGTCGTCATGAAGGAGCTGCGCCGCGCAGGCCTGCTGCACGAGGATTGCATGACGGCAAGCGGACGCAGCATCGGGGAGGAACTCGATCTCATCAGTCGCGAAGCGGATGGACAGGTCATCCATCCCGTAGACGCACCGCTTTCGAAGAGCGGCGGCGTAGTCGGGTTGAAGGGCAATCTTGCCCCGGAAGGCGCGATCGTAAAGGTTGCCGGAATGACGGCCGAGCAGATGCGCTTTACCGGCCCGGCCCGGGTCTTCGAGTGCGAAGAAGACGCCTTTGCGGCGGTCCAGGACCGCCGCTATCAGGAGGGCGAGGTGATAGTCATCCGCAACGAGGGTCCCGCCGGCGGACCCGGCATGCGGGAGATGCTATCAACGACCGCGGCGCTTTCCGGCCAGGGGATGGGAAAGAAGGTCGCGCTGATTACGGATGGAAGATTTTCGGGCGCGACCCGCGGATTTTGCGTCGGACATGTGGGCCCTGAAGCAGCGCTCGGTGGCCCGATCGCACTCGTCCGCGACGGCGACATGATAACGCTCGACGCGATCAGCGGCGAGATCAGCTTCGATGTCCCGGAGTACGAACTTCAGGCCCGCCGAGCCGCTTGGCCGGGGCCTCGGGAGACCCTTTATGGTTCCGGCGCGCTTTGGAAATATTCCCAGACCGTGGGAGCGACCAGGCTTGGGGCGGTGACGCATCCGGGCGCCCGCGCCGAACGCCATGTCTACGCCGATCTCTAGGTGCGCATCTGGAGCCTCTCTGCTCCTCTTGCTTATGCTGTCAGGTGCTCCTGGAAGCATCGCGGATTGCGCACTGCTTGGCGTGGATGTAGAGGCGGCCGCAGCACCAGCGGGCGCAGTGATGACAGCCACCTAGAGCGACATCTGATTTGACTTACTCGGCGGCGACGGTCGACAATCCTTTCCATGTGGTTAAGGGCATCTAAAATTATCTTTTAAATCAGTCACTTGTCCGATTGCTCAATCGTGAGCACCGGAGACTTTCCCGATCTCCTGCAAGTTCATCCTGATCG
>JBBSMO010000643.1:0-2044 GCA_038233155.1 Longimicrobiales bacterium | reverse complement strand
TCGTGATCGGCGACATTTTCGGCACCCTCGCGGGAACCAGGCACATCTCCCCCGCCGTCAATCCGGGATCACGATCTCGTCCAGATCCGCCTCGGCAGCGGGGTACTGCGGGTCCATCTCCGCCAGCACGGTGGCTATGGTGCGCGCGACCACGAGATTCCGGTACCACTTGTGGTTGGCGGGAATCACGTACCACGGAGCCCAGGGGGTTGAGCAGCGGGTGATCGCCTCCTCGAATGCCGCCTGGTAGTCGTCCCACTGCTGGCGCTTCTCGAGATCGCCCAGCGCGAACTTCCACCGCTTGTGCGGCTTGTCGAGCCGCTTCTGAAAGCGCCGTTTCTGCTCGGCGCGGGTGATGTGCAAAAAGAACTTGATGATGCGCACGCCGCTCTCCGTGAGCATGTGCTCCCATTCGTTGATGATGTCGTAGCGCGCGCTCCATACCTCGCGCGGCGCCAGGTCATCTACGCGGACGACGAGCACGTCTTCGTAGTGCGAGCGGTTGAAGATGCCGATCATCCCCCGAGCCGGGACCTTCTTGTGGATGCGCCAGAGAAAGTCGTGGCTCCGCTCCTCCGAGCTCGGCTGCTTGAACGACCAGACGCGGCAGCCCTGCGGGTTCACACCCCGGAAGACATGTTTGATGGTGCCGTCCTTGCCCCCGCTGTCGGTCGCCTGCAGCACGATCAGCAGCGCCTGCCGCCCCTCGGCGTACAGCCTCGCCTGCAACTCGCGGATCCTCTTGCGCTGCCGGTCCAGCTCGTCTGCAACATCTGCCTTCTTCTGGTAGTGCTCGGATTCGCCGGGGTCGCGCGCCGCGAGATCGACCGCCGCACCGGGCTCGATGCGGTAGCGCGGGTACTCGGGAGCGGGGGCGGCTTGGGTCATCGGTGTGCCTCGGAGGTGGCCGGCGGCCGGTGCACCATCATCTTTCACGATCATTCCGCCACCAGCCGCTCGCCGCAGCGGCGGCAGAATCGCGCATCCGGGTCGTGGATCGAGGCATCGCAGCGAGGGCAGTTCACCGGCGCCACTGGGGGCTTTTGGGGCGGCGCGATTCCGGCACGCGTCAAGTCGGCAGTGACGATTCCCGTCGGAACGTCGATGATGCCGTAGCCGATGATCATGATCAGCGAGGCGAGCGATTGCCCGAGCGGCGTTTGCGGCGAAATGTCGCCGTACCCAACGGTGGTCAGCGTCACAATGGTCCAGTAGACGGCGATGGGGATATTGGTGAAGCCGTTTTCGGGCCCCTCTACCAGGTACATCATCGAGCCGAGGATGACGTCCAGCGTGAGCACCGCGAAGATGAACACAATGATCTTGCGCCGACTCTGGCGCAACGCCGTCACCAGCACGTCCGCCTCGTTCAGCCAATGGATCAGCTTCAACACCCGAAAGACCCGCAGGATGCGCAGCAACCGGATTGCGAGCAGGTACTGTGCTCCCGGAAGCAGCACGCTGAGATACGTCGGCGCCACCGCAAGCAGATCGACAATGCCGAAGAAGCTCAGCGCGTAGTGCAGCGGGTGCCGTACACACAGCAGGCGCAGCAGGTATTCGATGGTGAACAGAACCGTGAAGAACCATTCGGCGGCGCGCAGTGAGGACAGGTGTTGGATTCGGATGCTGGCGACACTCTCGAGCATCACCGCCGCCACACTGAGGATGATGGCCCCGATCAGGATCACATCGAAAGCGCGCCCGGCCGTAGTGTCCGACTTGAAGATGATCTCATAGAGACCGCCTCTCCAGCCACTCGCCGGGAATTCGGGCTGCCTAAGCATCCGGCGTGAAAGGCAGCCTTGCCTGAATGGCCCAGGGCCGGGCAGCCTGTTCTGGCGAAGGTCCGCCGAACTCCTCGTGCGCCTTCTTTCGTTTCCGGCTCATCGGCAGCTGCTCGCGAGGGGCGGTCGTAGCTGAGCGGCGAACGTTGCAATAAGGTTCCGTGCCAGGAGCGAGCGCCCGCCGGAACGGGACAATCGCAGTTGCGTCGTCAGGAGGTCGCCGGCGCAGACCGCGGCAGGCAGAGCGTGAAGGTGCT
>JBBSMO010000642.1:0-2046 GCA_038233155.1 Longimicrobiales bacterium | reverse complement strand
TTACGATCCAGGAGTTCGCGGTGTGCATGGGGGACAAACCGGTCGGCGCGGTGCGAGCGTCTCTCGGCCTTGCCAGCGACGAGCGCGACATCGTACGGCTCATCGAGGTGTTAGCCAGTTTTCGGGATGAAGGAAATGACGATTAGCTCTACCGTTCGCCGGCTTCGAGCTTGGCGGGAATACCGGCGACCAGCCGCCCCAGCCGGAGCCGGGCGAGCGAGTAGCCACCCAGCGCCAGCAGCGAAGAGGTAATTGCCAGGAGGGCGGCCGCAGGGGCTCGCAACAAGTTTCGGCGGTCGCTGCGCACGGCGGAAGGCAGGCGGCGCAGAGGCTTGTAGGAGCCGACGGAAACCAGCTCCATCAGCGCGAGCAGGTCGGCACGCGGGCCGCGGGCAGGCGCTCCGGGCGATCAGTCCAGCGGGAGCACCATCTGCTCGCGCAACGCGGCCGGTTGGGTGGGCTGCTGTCCGAGACGCCGCTGCAGTTCCCGCGCCGATTCGGGCGAGTGGCCGCTGAAGTGGTTGTTGAAATAGCCGAGCACGGTGATCCCCTCCGCCGGGAGCGGGCCCAAGGTGTCCGCCCACTCGCCGATCACATCCGAGCGATCGAAGAGCACCCGCGAGTAGTCGGTAATGTCGCGGTTCTGCCCCATCCATCGCACGTACAGAAAATCGGCCGTGGGGCGGCTGGCGAGCTGCGTCACCGTGTCCCGGCTCATCCAGCGGCCGTCACTGAGTGCGAGAGCGACTCCGTACGAGCGCAGCAGCTCGAGCACCTGGTCGCAGATCCAGCCGCGCTGCCGGAACTCAATGGCGAAGCGCAGATCAACGGGCAGCAGCGGGAGGAAATCTTCCAACGCGGGCAGCTCGTCCGGCCCGAAATCTGGCCCCATCTGGATCAGCAGCGGGCCGAGCTTGTAACCCAGTTCCCGCACCACATCTACGAACTCGTCCAGCACGGGCCCGGCATCTACCAGTCGGCGCTCGTGGGTGATCTCGCGCGGCAGCTTCAGCGAAAACAGGAAGTCGTCTGGAGTACGACCGGCCCAGCCGCGCACCGTCTTGACGCTAGGGACAGCGTAAAAGGTGGAGTCGACCTCGACGGTGTCGAAGGCGCGTGCGTACAGCTCGAGAAAGGCACGCGTCTTGGTGCCTAGCGGGTATAGCGCACCGACCCAGTCGGTGTAGTTCCATCCCTGCGTGCCGATGCGGATGACCGGCGGTGTTGCCGCTGCGGTGCTTGTCACGTTATTCACCAGTTCGGTGCGGGAGCGGAGCGGGGTGGCGCATTCGGTGCCGCTCCGGGAATGTGGGCGGACTCCCTCTCCCGGGGCAAGCGTGAGGCCCGGCAGCCTACCCTGCGCGCGTTGCGTTTCATCGACGGGCTCGTCAGCTTTGGAGCGGCGCGCGGCTAGTCGATTCGGACCATCCCGCGCGGCGCTCCGTCTCTGCGCCGGCTGCGAGCCGGGGTGAGAGTGTGCGCTTTCCCCGACCTGTTCATCCCCATCTCCCGCGCTCATGAAGCTGCCCGCTTCCCAGGAGTTGCGCTCCGCACTCAATCTCTACGCCGAGGTGATCGAGAGCCAGGGCGTCGAGCGGCTGCCCGAGCTGGACCACTGGTATCACAACCAGCTTCCCGGGCTGATCTCGGCGCGGGCGGCGCCACACATCACCCTGCCGGAGCTCGCGCGCCTCACGGAATGGAAAATGACGCGCGGCAAATGGCGGGGAAGAAACCTGACGCTGGTGCGCGGCAATGACGAAGCGGCCGTCAGGGAGGTCAGCGCGGCTGCGCTTGCGGAGATGCCCCACCCGACCAAGCCCGTCTCGAAGCTGGCGAAGCTGAAAGGAGTCGGACCGGCGACCGCGTCGGCGGTCGCAGCGGCAGCATCACCCGAACAGTATCCGTTCTTCGACGAACTGGTAGCCGCACAGCTTCCGGACCCGGGCGAATTCAAGTGGACGCTGGGCTATTACGCACGGTACGCTGATATTTTGCGAACCGCAGCCAGTGAAATGGGCTCTGATTGGACGCCAGCAATGCTCG
>JBBSMO010000641.1:0-2050 GCA_038233155.1 Longimicrobiales bacterium | reverse complement strand
CTGGGTGCCAGGCCAGCCCCTGAGAGTTGCGGACGCCGAGCGCGTAGACGTACGACCCAGCTACAGGGTTGTCGTCTGGTACGCCGCCGTCTGGACGAATGCGCAAAATCTTTCCCGAGAGCGACCCTGGTTCCTGTGCACTTCCCGGGTCGAGGGCGTCGCCCGCGGTCAGGTACAGCATCCCGTCTGGACCGAAATCGAGCGCCGCGCCGGCATGGAAGCGGGCGGCGGGGATGCCGCCGAGGATCAGGCGCCGGCCCGTCCCGCTTCCGCCCGCATCGGTCAACCGGTAGATGCGGTTTTCGGTGCCACCGCCGGTCGTCTCGAAGCTGCCGGCCACAAACACATGCCCGGTATTGGTGAAATCGGGGGCGATCGCAATCCCCATCAACCCCATCTCGCTGCGCCGCGCGACATCGAATTCGGCCCATGGTTCGGAGCGGAGCGTTCCATTCTCGATCACGCGGATGCGGCCCGGCCGCTCGGTCAGGAAGATCCGCCCGTCGGGTGCGAAATCCAAATCCCACGGTACCTTGAGCCCGGTTGCGACGGTATCGACCGAGACCCCTGGCGTCGGCTCGGCGAGCGGCAGGTTGGTCGGGTTGCCGCCGCAGCCCCAAGCCATCGTGAGGGAAAGGCCGCCCAGCAGCAGGGCCCGGACCGCGCGGACACCGTCCGGGATCGTGGCGCTCACGGTGGACATCATCTGGTCAGCGGCGAGAATCGCCGTCCGGTAGCGGGCCAAACAGCCAGTTGCCGCCCGCGCCGGGGTCTTCGCTAACCAGGAACTCTTCGAAGGCGTGGGCCATTTCTGACCGGGTGATGCGCCCGTTCCGGTCAATGTCCGCGTGGGCGAAGAACGCGTCGGCGGCGGAAGCATCGGCGCCGGATACTTCGAGAAAGGTGCGGTAATCATCCACGGTAATGCTGCCGTCCGCGTCGGTATCCATCGCGTCGAAGAGCAGTTGCACATCGCCGCGGGCGTAGGCGCGGACGGCCGACCGGTTGTCGAGGAACCGGTCGCCGTAGCGCAGAAACTCGTCGCGGGTGACATCTCCGTCCCGGTCCACATCCGCACTTTCGCAGAGGGCCGCCCACTCCTCCTCCGCAAAGCGGTGATTGCGGAGGTACTGGGGCGAATTGGCGTCCCACCCGCAGTGCTCGGCCAACGCCGCCATACGGCGGACATAATCAGCCCAATTGATGCGGCCGTCTCCGTTCAGATCGAAAATCGAAAACATCTGCTCGAGCTTCTTCTTTTGAAACGATGAAAGCGGCACGTGGGTTCTCCGTGTGCGGGATCGGGCAGGCTGCAGGGCAGTGGAAGAGTGGTGGTGTGGCGGAACCGGCGCAAGCGCTACGAGGAAAACGTGGCCCCGGGAGCGGCCAATTGCCCGTGCAGTCAATCTACGATAGAATCGGGATAGGAGTGACCAGTGACCAGTGACCGAATGACGCCGGAAACGTATTGCGACATTATAACGCGGGATCTCGGTACGCTGCAGGCGGAGATCCGGGCCTACCCGAGCGATGCTGCCCTTTGGCGGACGGTGCCGGGGATCGCCAACTCCGCGGGGACGCTGGTGCTGCACCTCGCCGGGAACTTGCGCCACTTCATCGGGGCGCAGTTGGGCGACACGGGGTACGTGCGGGACCGGGAGGACGAGTTCGCGCGCCGCGGCGTTTCCCGTGAAGAACTCGCTTCCGCTGCGGAAGACGCAACTGCCGATGTGCGGCGGGCGCTCGGCTCGCTCGCGCCCGGGCGGCTGAACGAGGCTTTCCCGGCGGAGTTCCGCGGGGAGCCGGTTTCCGTCGGGTGGATGCTGCTCCATCTAAGCGGCCACCTCGCATATCACCTCGGGCAGATCAACTATCATCGCCGGATGACCGCGTCCTTCGCCGCGGAATCACTGCCCGGGTAGCGAGGGAGGTGGCGCCGGTGTGACTGTGTACCCGGTTCTGCAGGAGCACCGGCAGGATGCACAAGGCAGCCTGGCCGCATAGAAAAAAGGCTGCTCCGGTTTCCCGGAGCAGCCTTTGAAGATTTCGG
>JBBSMO010000640.1:0-2050 GCA_038233155.1 Longimicrobiales bacterium | reverse complement strand
GATTTCGGCGTCAAGTCACACTCGCCGCGACTGCTAACCGAGCGCGGGTGCGAGGTCGAGGTGATCCCGGCCACGACTTCCGCCGCGGAGATCACCGCCGCGGAGCCGGACGGCCTCTTCATCTCGAACGGGCCCGGCGACCCGGAGGCAGTGGGGGAGGCGCTCGATGCGATCCGCACTCTGGGCGAGAGCGGAGTCCCCATCTTCGGCATCTGCCTAGGCCACCAACTGATCGCGCGGGCTTTCGGCGGCGAGACGTACAAGCTGCTGTACGGCCATCGCGGCGGCAATCACCCGGTGCGGCGTCTTGCGGACGGGGCGGTCGAGATCACCGCGCAGAATCACGGGTTTGCGGTGCACGGGGACGAGAGCGGAGTGCCCGGCGCGCCGCAGCTCGAAGTGACGCACCTGAACCTGAACGACCAATCTGTCGAGGGGGTGGCGCACCGGGAACTGCCGGTGTTCTCGGTGCAATATCACCCGGAGGCCGCGCCCGGTCCGCACGATTCGCGCTACCTGTTCGACCAGTTCGTGCACGCGATGGAAGCGCGCCGGTCTCGGTAGGCCGTGCCGGGTTGACGCCGCTTCAGCCGCGAGTTAGCTTCTGCCCAAGTTGCAGCCTCGCAAGCTGTTACCGAGAGCTTGCGGGCCTGCGGCGCTGCTTGTGTTCTACCCTGCTTCCCCACCCAACTACCTTTCTGGAGGACGCATGACCAAGGCGGACCTGGTGCAGAACGCTGCCGATTCCATCGGCCCCGGCATCACCAAAAAGGACTGCGCCATTGTCGTCGACGCGTTTCTGAACGCGATCAAGGAGGCGCTCGGCGAGCACGAGAACATCGAGATCCGCGGTTTCGGTACCTTCAAGGTCCGCGAGCGCAAGAGCCGGTTGGCGCGGAACCCGCGTACGGGAGACCCGGTCGAGGTTCCGCCCCGCGCGGTGCCGGTTTTCAAGCCGTCCAAAGATCTGCGGACGCTGGTCGAGGAGCGACCGGTCGGCGTCTGAACCCGTTCCTGCTGCTGCACCTGAATGCTCATCCAGCAAGTTTCGACGACCGTTCCGCCGCACGAGGTGATCCACCGGGCGCGTGACTTTTTCACCACCCGCTTCTCGCCCTACGCGGGGTTCGTAGATCAGGAGGGCGAGAACTTCATCCGCTTCCGATTCGAGGCGGGCAGCCTCTCGATCGGCGCGGGGACGCGCGACGCGCAGACCTGGGTGCGAGGTTCGTCCACCCGCTTGCACCACGAGGTGTCGCAGTTCTTCATCACCCTCTCCGTACCCGAAAACGTGCGCCAGAACGTGATCGGGCCGGGCACCGCGGGCGCTGGCTGATGACCCCTGCGGGTAGCTTGGTGTACCACATCTCTGATCGCTAGCGCAGCCCCTGCTCCCTATCCGGTTCACGATGCGCGTCACCGCCCTATTCTTCGCCCTGTATCGTGACCTCGCCGGCGCGGCGGAGCTCGATGTCGACCTCGAGCCGGGCGCCGACGCCGCCGATCTGGTCCGCAGCCTGCGGGAGCGTGGCGGCCAGTGGCTGAGATTGCCGCCTGCTCCGGCAATTGCGGTTAACGAGGAGTACCTTCCGCTGTCGGTTCGCCTAAATGAGGGGGATGTAGTTGCGCTGATTCCGCCCCTCAGCGGCGGGTGAGCGGCCGCATGGACTACATAGCCGTCCAGGCCGCGCCCATCGATGCCGGCATGCTGCTCGGGCAGCTCGCGACTGCGGCCGACGGCGCTGTGTTGCTCTTCTGCGGCATCGTGCGCGAAACCAACGACGGCCGCCCGGTCGCCGGTCTCGAATATGAAGCCTACGCCCCGATGGCCGAGGCGGTGCTGCGGGAGATCGCCTCCGAAGCGCGGAGCCGCTGGGAGACCGGCGCTATGGCCGTCGTCCACCGCACCGGCGCGCTCGACATTGGCGAAACCAGCGTCGCCATCGCCGTCGCCTCGCCGCACCGGGAGGCCGCCTACGCCGCCTCCCGCTACATCATCGAGGAATTGAAACGGCGAGTTCCCGTGTGGAAGCACGAGCACTATTTGGAT
>JBBSMO010000639.1:0-2055 GCA_038233155.1 Longimicrobiales bacterium | reverse complement strand
TTGACGCCGTGGAGCAGCACGTCGATGGTGCCGCGTTTGGAGATCTCCCCCTGCAACCGCGCGAGGAACCTGCGGCGGGTCGGGCTGTCGTTCGCGAGGTCCAGCGCCTCGGTGGTGTCGGGCTGGGTCGCGTTGAGGAAGGTGCGGAGCTGGACGAGATCGACGCAGTACTCGCGGTCGTAGTCGTTCGATTCGCCGCCGATCCAGCCGGCGGCGTAGACGGGAGGGCGTTGCGCGATCCTGCCGGTGCCGATGCTGCCCGGATCGCACGGCGAGCCGGTCAGCGCAGTGCAGATCAGGCGTTCGAGGCCGCGCTCGGAGGTGTCGGTGGGGCTCACGGTAGTGAGGTGGTGGCGAGCGGCAGCTCGAGACTGCGGATCAGCGGGATCAGCGGAGTGCCGCCGACGTCCAGCGAGCGTTCCCACGCATCAATGGGGATAATGCCTTCCGCATGGGCGCGAACTGCCTTCTTCCATTCGATCGGTGTGCCGAACGGTTCACCCTGGTCCCGCATCTCGTCGGCATTCAGGAAGCCGAGGTAGACCAGAACTACCGGAATTCCGAGTGAGGCGAGCTTCCACGACCAGGCGAAGCGGTTCGCAAGCTGGTAATGAGAGTCGGAGGCGAGCGCCCAGCCGCCGCCGAGTTCATTCAGTGCGCGGTCGGCTTCGTTGACCGCGGCGCGGATCCGTTGCCGGTTCTGCTCGTTTCCGGCGCCCTGCCCCCTGGTCGTGAACTCGCGGCTGTGCGCCTTCGCCTCGACCAGCACCAGCCCTGCCCGACCGGATATGGTGGCGGTGGAAGCGATGTCCCAGTTGGGAGTGTTGGCCCCCTTCCGCACCTCCAGCCACCATGCGGTGAGCTTCTCTCTCTGCGCGGCGACCAGCAAGCGGACTGCTGTTCCCAGCTTCGCCTCCGTGAGTTGGCCAAAGCCACCCGGCATCCAGACGTGGCAGTCAGCATTGACTTCACCGAATGGCTCGACCAACCGGGCGAGTCGCTCCGCAACCGCTGCGTCGGATCCTTCCGTGAACAGCGCGCAGCGCGGACGGCTGCCGCGCTGCGCCTTCGCCGGGAGCGACGGGTAAGGCAACGTCACGCTTCGACCTCCTCCCGCTCGGCCGAGAGTTCCTCCTCCTCAGCCTGATCCGCATCCGCATCTGGCAACTCTTCGTACGGCTCGTGCTCCGGAAGTTCCTCCCCGTCATCCGGCAGCCGCGCCACCGCCTCCCGCAGGTCTAGCTTGCCCGTGACCACGTCGGCGATCAAGCGCGTACGGTATTCGCGGAGGAGGGCAATCTCGCGGCGGGAGTGCTCGATTGCATAGCCCACAACGCTGCGACACAAAGCGTCAACGATCTCGTCTTGTTCCCCCCGTGGCGGTACCGGCACGCGTAACGCTTTCACGATTTCGGCGTTGATGTTGGGCTGACCACCACCGTAGCTTTGCTCAATCAGCACCGGACGAGAGAGATTCACGACTGCTTGAAGATACACGACGTTCGCATCGGGCTTGGGCTCTGCAAGTACGCAGCACGCCTGATTTGTGCAGGCCTCCATCGCCAAGATAGCAGTTTTGCCGATGGTCGCACCATACATCGCGACTATGAGCGATCCCGATCTATACATTTGCAGGGCGCTCACTTGCTCGAGCGCTAACGAATTCACCGTCCTCTTTGTAGACCTCAAAACATTGTCCTTAAGATCGCCCGTCATTACCCAAGGAATTCCGCCCCCATAGTAACTGTCTCTTGGCGGTGTCGCTCCGCTTCCATGCCGGCGAAAGAGTGCGCGGAGCTTTCGCACCTCCCAGTGCTCCGGCACCTCCCCCAGCCACTCCACGCCCGAAGGCTTGAGCCGCACGCCCGGGTTTAGCCCGCGGGTAACAGCGCGGTGAATGATCGCCTGCTTCTGCTCTTCCAGCAGCTTGATCAGCTTCTGCTTGGCGCGGATGTAGCGTCGGAGCCGTCGATCCGCGTGGTCGAGAAAGCGGACGATGGCAGCTTGTTCGGGCAGGGGCGGGAGGGGCAGCCAAATCGACTTGATGGCTCCGTG
>JBBSMO010000638.1:0-2058 GCA_038233155.1 Longimicrobiales bacterium | reverse complement strand
GCTACCGGGTCTACCAACCTGGCGCTGATCGCGCCGCTTGCGGGGCTCGCTACGGCCGGCACGCCGCTGATGCTTTATGCGGGCGTCGGGCTCGTCGCCGTGGGCCTCGGCTTCAAGGTTGCCGCGATTCCCTTTCACACCTGGACCCCAGACGCGTACGACGGCGCCCCTACGCCCGACACGGCGCTGATGGCTACGGGGGTGAAGGCGGCGGCGTTCGCGGCCTTTATCCGCGTGTTCTCCGTTGGCTTCGGCGGGTTGTACGAAGAGTGGTCGGTGGTGGTCGGGTGGCTGGCGGTGTTCACCATGGTAGGCGCGAACCTGATCGCGCTCACCCAGGGCAGTGTGAAGCGGATGCTGGCGTACTCTTCCATTGCCCACGCCGGCTATCTGCTAGTTGCTGTCTTCGCAGCCAACGCGCTCGGCGCCGCCGCCTTCCTCTTCTACCTGCTGGTGTACACGCTGATGACGATCGGCGCGTTCGGCATCGTCACCGCGGTCTCGCGCGGGCAGGAGAGCCGGGTGAAGCTCGAGGACTATGCTGGGTTGGGCTGGCAACAGCCGCTGCTTGGCGCGGCCTTCAGTATCTTCCTGATCTCGTTGGCTGGCTTTCCGCTTACTGGCGGGTTCATTGGCAAGCTTTACATCTTGCGGGCCGCGCTCGCGGCGGGTGCGCCTTCGCTGGCGGTGATTCTGGTACTCGCCTCGCTGATCTCGTACTTCTATTATCTCCGCGTGGTGATCGTGATGTACATGCAACCCGCGGCCGCGCCGGATCAGCACCGCCAGGTGGCCTTGTCGGGTCCCGCCCGGGCCGCGGTGCTCTTCGCAGCGGTTGCGGTGCTGGCCCTGTTCTTCTACCCGGCGCCAGTGTTGGACGCCGCGCAGAGGAGCGTCGCCGGCCTGTTCATAGATGCGGGCACCCTGTTCGGGCTCCAGCCCTGACGCCCCGACCGCAGGGGGCGAGGCCCGTCCAGCGGCGGTGGACGGCGCCCGGCGCGGCGCCGCCCGGTCGCACGGGCCTTGCGTCTGACGCTTGGAAGGCAGATCTGGGAGCCGGACAATGAAAAAGCAAGCAAAGCAAAAAAAGCAGCAGCGAGAGGAGCCGGGCAAGAGCCTGCTCGGCAAGGCTGGCCGCGCCGCCGCCGGGTTGACCGCGGCCGCCGCAACAGCGTATGGGGTGTACCTGCTGGGCAGCTCGCGCAGCAGGCGCCAGCCCGTTACCGAACTGGCGGCTTCGCTGGATCTGCGCCTCAGCTACGTGCCGTGGAGAGACCAACACTACGCCTATTATTCGCGGCGCGGCGAGGGTACGCCCGTGGTTTTTCTACACTCGATCAACGCCGCGGCCTCCGCGCATGAGATGCGGCCGCTCGTGCGCCGCTTCCAGCGCCAGACCCGCCGCCCGCTCTACGCGCTGGAATGGCTGGGCTTCGGGCATAGCGACCGCCCGGAAATTTCATATACGCCGGAAGTGCTCGAGGCGCAGCTCGAGCAATTTCTCGAGCAAATTGTCCGCCCGCGCGGGCCTGTGGATGTGGTCGGGCTTTCGCTCGGCGCCTCGTATGCGGCGGAGGTCGCGCGCCGCCGCCCCGCCCTCATCCGGTCGTTGGTCGCCATCGAGCCGACGGGGCTCGGCTCGGAAGCCTCGCCCATTGCCGAGGGGTGGGCAAAGCTGCTCTTCTCTTTTCCAGGTGTGCAGCGCGCCTTCTACGACCGGCTCACCGCGCCGGATGCCCTGCGCAGTTTCGCCGCCGAGAACCTGTTCTCGCCGCAGACCCGCGTTCCCGAAGATTTCGCCCGTTTCGGCGCCGAAACCGCCCGCATGGAAGGGGCGTCCCGCCCGCTGGACGATTTTCTCGAAGGCCGCCTCTTCCCCTCGCATTCCGATGAGGCCTTCCGCGAAATGCCGCAGCCGCTCCTAATCCTGTACGGCACGGTAGCAGATCGCCGGCTTGAATCGTACGAAAAGCTCCCCGAGTTCGAGGCGCTGCCCCGGGTACGCTCCGTCGCCTACCGCACGGGCGCTCTGCCCCACTGGGAGGAGCCGGATCAGGT
>JBBSMO010000637.1:0-2058 GCA_038233155.1 Longimicrobiales bacterium | reverse complement strand
GACGAGCCGCGCATCACCGAACTGGTCGAATACGAGCAGCTTTGTTCGCCGCCCAACGTGCCGCTCCCGGCATCCGGCATCCCCGAAATGACCGTGCGCGAACTGAAGGCGCGGCTCGAGCGGGGTGATCCGCTCACGATTATCGACGTGCGGGAGCCGCACGAATGGGAGATCGCCAACCTGGGCGCGGAGGGCGCGACGCTGATCCCCTTGGGCGAGTTGCCGGAGCGGCTGGCCGAACTCGACCAGGAGGACGAAATCGTCCTGCAGTGCCGCTCGGGAGCACGTAGCGCGCGTGCGGCCGGGCTGCTGCGAGCCCACGGCTTCCGGCAAACGTGGAATCTCGAGGGCGGCATTCTGGCTTGGGCAGACGAGATCGAGCCAGGTATGCCGAAGTATTGAGCCGGCGGGCAAGAACGCACTCCGCATTCGGCATTCTGTCCGTCGCACTCTGCACTTCGCACTTTCTCGAAGCAACCCTTTTCCGCCCCCGCCGCATCTGACATGTTGGACCCGCGGATCAAGGAATGACGGAAACCGAGCTCATCCGGAAAGCGAAGCAGGGCAACGATGCGGCGATCGAGGCGTTGTACGAGAGTCATGCCTCCCGCGTCTACAGCGTTGTGCGCCGCCTGACGGGCGATGACGCGCTGGCAGAGGACTGCGCCCAAGAAACCTGGATCCGCGTGATCCATGCGCTGCCGAAGTTTCGCAGCGAGGCGCGTTTCAGCACATGGATTCACCGGATTGCGGTGAACTGCGCGTTGCAGGGAAGACGGTCGCGGTTGCGGGTGTCGCAGCGGGAGGAACCGCTGCCGCCCGCGCTGCCCGGCCGCAGCAAGCAGCCGGATCCGCTGTTGAACCGCCGCCTCGAGCACGCGCTGGACGAGCTGCCGCTGGGAATGCGCGAGGTCCTGGTGCTGCACGATGTAGAGGGGTACACCCACGACGAGATTGGGGAGATGCTCGGCATCGCGAGCGGCACATCAAAGAGTCAATTGTGGAAGGCGCGAAGCAAGATGCGGCTCGCTCTCCGCCCTGCCATCCACCTTTCCGAAGGAGAAGCCATATGCAGCACCTGACCCCTGAAACCTTGGCCCGTCTGGCAGATGAGCCGCCGGATGCTGCCGAGCGCCGGCATCTGGATGAATGCGCGAGGTGCCGTGCGGAGCTTTCAGCCTTTCGCGGCCAGGCCGATGCGCTTGGCCGGCTGCCAGACCGCACGGCACCACCGGCAATCTGGAACGCGGTGCGAGCGAGGGTGGGCGAAGAGCGGGCCACTGTGGCGGGATCAACCCGCTTCGGCGCAGGAACCTGGCGCCGCCCGCTGTTGCAGGTAGCCGCGGCTCTCGTGTTGTTCGTCGGCGGCGGCATCGCCGGCGCCGCGGCAACGGGCGGGTTCGCACCGGGCGGACAGGTGGCATCGGGTGATGAGCTGCAAGCGCAAAGCGCGTCGCGCGAAGAGCGGCTTCGGCTCGCCGAGAGCGAATATCTTGCGGCGCTTACAGAGTATGCAGCGGGAACCGATCCGGGTAAATCGAGTGATCCTGCCGCCCGATTAGCTGCGCTAGAGGGAATTGTCCTCACGACGCGCGCGGCTCTGGACCAGGCACCGGCGGACCCGCTGATCAACGGCTATCACCTCGCGGCACTCGGCGAACGCAACGCGATGCTGCGCCAGATTTCGACAACCCCTCAGGAGTGGTTCTGATGAATACCCGATGGATGACCGCACCACGCGGATGGACCGTGCTGTTGATGGCAGGGCTGCTCGCGGCGGGCAGCACGACAGATTCTCAGGCACAGGACGCCCGGCGCGCCCTCGAACGCTCGCGTGCGGAGCAAGAGGCGGCGCAGCGCGGCTGGCTGGGTTTTTCCTGGACAGACGGCGCCAGCGGGCAGGATGCTGCGGTCGTGGTTCAGACCGTCTATCCCGATTCCCCTGCGGATCGCGCGGGCCTCCGGGAGGGGGATGTGATCGTGCGGCTGAACGGGTTACGCGCCACCAGTGACATCATGCGCTCGTTGGATGTGCGCCGGGGCGACAAGGTAGAGCTG
>JBBSMO010000636.1:0-2063 GCA_038233155.1 Longimicrobiales bacterium | reverse complement strand
GGACCGCTCTTCGTCTCCGGGGAGCCAGAGCTGCTCCCAGACGGACCCGTGGATGCAACGGCGGTCAAGCCGCTCCTGCTGCAGCACCTGTTCGGCGGGTGAGCGTCAGCCGGGCAGCGCCTCCCACCGCTCCCGCACCCGCCGCGCCGTATGCCGCCCCTGATGCCGGCGACGCCGCCTGGCTCGCGCCGTTTCTGCGTCGTTACTCGCGCGTGAGCACCGAAGCCGTCGCCGCCCGCCGGTCGCGCGAGCTGCAGGCGATCCTCGGCCGGGTGCTTATCGAGATGCAGGACGAGGGCGAGGTCATGGTCACACCCGCCGCGCCGTATGCCGCCCCTTTCCATCTGACGGCCGCATCGCGCGAATAGCTTGCTTGACGTGCCGCCGCCATGATATGGTGAAGCGTACGGTTCCGCCAAACCGGTGAGCCCGCGCAGGAGTGGACCGCGCGAGCTACCCCTCGGCCCCGCCGGTCGAGCGGGATCGGACGTCCGCCTCCACCGACACATGCCGGAAGGAGACCATGCTTCGCAGCATCCTCGCAGTGGTCGCGGGCTACGCGACGCTGTTCATGCTCACGACCGCCGCGACGGTCGCGCTCGCCTTCATCGTACCCGAACTGGCCGCAGAGACACCCGAAGCGTCGCCGCCTGCGTGGTACATCGCTTTCAATCTCGCGTACAGTGCGCTGTTCGCGGTCGTCGCCGGGTATGTCACCGCCGCGCTGGCGCGACGCGAGGAACTGCGCCACGCTGCCGCGCTCGCCGCGCTGATCCTGCTGCTCGGCGTCCCTTATATCTTCATCATGCGCGGCGGCATCCAGCCGCTCTGGTACCTCGTCGCTCTGCCGCTCGTCGGTGCCGCCGGTGCCGTCGCCGGTGGTGCGTTGAAGGCACGCCTCGACGTCAGAGCAGCGCACCCGGGCGGGTCCAGGTGAAACTCGCGGCTGCGGCCGGGGCGCGAGCGGACCGAGGGAATACTCGCCGCCCCGGCACCGAATGAATATCTGCCGCAAGTATCTCCTGATCTTGCTTCTGTGCGGGTGCGCCGGCCCGCCTGCACAGAGCAACGCTCCTCCCAGCGCTGCCGGCACCCTTGTCGAAGTGAATGATACCCGCCTTTTCGTTTGCGTCGAGGGAGCGGGCGAACCGGCGCTCGTGATCCACGGCGGGCCGCTCCTCGATCACGGCTATCTGGCGAAGCATCTGGCGCCGCTGGGTAACGAGCTCGAGCTGATCTTCTACGATCAACGCCTCAGCGGGCGTTCCGACGGTGTCGTAGACAGCGCGTCGGTACGATTCAGCACCTTTGTTCAGGATGCGGACGCGCTGTTGTCTGCGATGGACCGCCCGAAGGCGCACCTGATCGGCCACTCGTGGGGCGGGCTGCTCGCGATGCATTATGCGCTCGCGCATCCCGAACGGGTGCACTCGCTGATCCTACTGGACCCGATGGCGCCGTCCAGCGCTCTTTGGCAGCAAGAGGAAGCCGCACTCGGCGCCGCATTGACCCCGTCGGATACGGCGGGCGCGGGCGAGCTCCGGGCGAGCGCGGCGTTCGCCGCGGGAGATCCGGCGGCAATCGAAGCGGTGCTGCGGCACTCGTTCCGCAGTCAATTTCACGCCCCGGAACTCGCGAGCACTCTCGACTTCCACATCGAGCCAGACTACCGTGAACGCAGCCGCCAGTTCGGCTATCTGATGCCCGAACTAGTTGGATACGATATAGTCGACCGGCTGCGTACGGTCCAGATCCCGGCACTCATCATGTATGGCGCGGAAGAGCCGGGGCTGGGGATTGGCGGAGAGGTGCTTCGCAACTCACTTTCGAGTTCGACACTGGTCTCCATTCCGGAGGCCGGGCATTTCCCGTTTGTAGAACGGCCGGCGCTCGTTTATTCGGCGATCCGCGAGTTCCTCGCGACCGTCGCCGCTAAACCGTGAACACAGCACGTGCAGCGATTCCCGATCTGCCTTGCAAACTTCGAAACGGAGTGATGCGGATATGACGCAGACAATCGATACGGACCTCACGAGCCGCGCGTTCAACGCGGATCCCTTTCC
>JBBSMO010000635.1:0-2063 GCA_038233155.1 Longimicrobiales bacterium | reverse complement strand
CGTAGAGCAAGGCTCGCACGAGGAGCTGCTTGCTTCGGGCGGTCTGTACGCCCGCTTCCATGCCCGCCAGTTTCGCCGCGCCGCCGATCAAGGCCGCGATGTTTGGGTTGATGCGGGCGGGGGAACCGCAATCGTCGACTTTTGACTTTGAATACTCCAGAACAGAGAGCAATGACAGAAGATAACGTTGAACAGATTGTGATCATCGGGTCGGGCCCGGCTGCCTGGACGGCCGCGCTGTACGCGGCGCGGGCGCGGCTGAACCCGCTGGTGTTCGAGGGCGAGCCCTCGCGGCTGCTGCTGCCGGGGGGGCAGTTGATGTGGACCACGGACATCGAAAACTTCCCCGGTTTTCCGGAAGGGCTCGCCGGGCCCGAGCTGATGCAGCGCATGAAGGAGCAGGCCTGCCGCTTCGATGCCCGCGTCGTTTCGGAAGATGTTGCCGCGGTGGACTTTGCCACGCACCCGTTCACCATCACCCCTAATTACTCGGATGCGGTGCGCGCGAAGTCGGTGATCATCGCGACAGGCGCCCGCGCGAACTGGCTCGGGCTTCCCAACGAGCAGCGGCTCGCGCAGAGCGGCGGCGGCGTCTCGACCTGCGCGGTGTGCGATGGCGCGCTGCCGGTGTTTCGGGATCAGACGCTAGCCGTCGTGGGCGGCGGCGACTCGGCGATGGAGGAGGCCACGTATCTGACCAAGTTCGCGAAGGAGGTGATCCTGATCCACCGGCGGGACGAGTTCCGCGCCTCGCCGATCATGGTGGAACGGGTACTGGCGAACCCCAAGATCCGCATCCTTTGGAATACCGTGGTGGTGGATGTGCTCGGCTACGACGCGGTCGAGGGGTTGAAGCTGCGCAACGTAGAGACCGGCGAGCAGACGGAGATCGAGTGCCGGGGGATGTTCGTCGCCATCGGCCACACACCGAACACCGAGTTCCTGCGTGGCCATTTCGAGCTCTCCGAGCACGGCTACCTCCAGGTGCCCGCGCCGTGGCGTACCGCGACGAGTGTGGAAGGTGTTTTCGCGGCCGGGGATGTTATGGACGACTACTATCGCCAAGCCATCACTGCAGCAGGTACGGGCTGCATGGCCGCGCTAGAGGCGGAGCGCTGGCTCTCTCATCACGAAGGCGTCGGCGAATCGCCAGTACTAGAGACTGCAGAATCTTCCTTGGGAGACCCCGCGCCAGCGGCGAGCGGAGCAAGCAGCGGCTAAGCCGACGCTCATGGCTGCCGGCTTCCGCCGAAGATGCCGCGGAAGGTGCGGCGCAGCCACCCCTCGATGCCGGGGCGAGGGTGCAGCGGGCAGTATTCGCGGGGCTCTGTGCCAGGCAAGAACGACTCGGCGTGCACCTGCTCGTCCGGACAGGAAGAAGTCGCGAGCAGCCCGGTTTCAGCATCTACATCTACCGAAACAATGTCGTCGGGAGCGCGCCACCTGGCAGGGGCCGGGCGGTCACGGTAGTAGCCAGCGATCACCTGCCCCCAGACTGGTGCGGCGAGCTTGCCGCCCGATGCGCCGGCCATGATGCGCTGCGGCTGGTCGAAGCCCATCCACACGCCGGCCACAATGTCCGGCGTGGCACCAACGAACCAGACATCGGCCGCCTCGTTGGTGGTGCCCGTCTTCCCCGCTGCGGGAATGGCGTAGGGCAGACCAGCTGCGCGCACCCCGTAGCCGGTTCCGTGATCCACCACCTCGCGCATCAGGTCTAGCGTCAGGTAGGCAGCACCGGGCGAGAGCACCTGCTCTCGCTCGACCGGCATCTCCCAAACCACGCGCCCGCCCGCATTCTCGACCCGCTGGATGAGGCGCGGCGCGACTGCCGCCCCGCCATTTACGAATGCGCTGTAGGCGGAGACCAGCTCGACAGGCAATACGTCAGCGGCGCCCAAGAAGGTAGAGGGGTACTCCTCGATGGGAGTGCGGATGCCCAGCGCGTGCGCCATCCGCACCACCTGCCCTACACCCGCACGCTCGCCGAGCGCGACTGCCGCGCGGTTCGAGGAGGTACGCATCCCCTCTCGCAGATCTATCGAGACAGAGTCTGCGACATG
>JBBSMO010000634.1:0-2065 GCA_038233155.1 Longimicrobiales bacterium | reverse complement strand
GCAGCGTGTCGTAGACAGCGTCGTCGAACCAGGAGGAAGAGCGGAACTCGAAGGCGGCGCGGACGCCGTCCGGGACCTCCGCGAGGACCTCGTCGAGCAGCGGCACGTCCCGCTTCAGGTACGGCGGGAGCTGGAAGAGGATGGGACCGAGGCGCGGCCCGAGCTCCGCCGCGGTGTCACAGAGGTACACGACGTCGTCTCCGGCGTCGCGCAGCTTCTTGCTGTGGGTGATGCGGCGCGGCGCCTTGAGCACGAAGGTGAAGTCCGGCGGCACCTGCGCCGCCCAGCCGGCGAGCAGCTCTCGCTTCGGCATGCGGTAGAAGGTGTTGTTGATCTCTACGGCGGTGAGCCGCCCGGCGTAGTAGCCGAGCATCTGCTTGGCGGGCAGGTCTTCGGGGTAGAAGCTGCCCTTCCACTCCTTGTAGGAGAAGCCGCTGGTGCCGATGTGGTAGGGCATGGGTGCGTGGGGGGGATTTGGGTCGATACGGAGGGCCGAGGGGGGCGGAGACCGAATCCCGATAGAATACTTTACGACGGGACGTTCCGCAGTATGCCACAGCGATGACTCGGTTCGTCGGAGGCTTGAATCGGAATGTCGTGGGCCTCTTCTGACCCTGCTCGCCTTTGGCCCCGCGGAGCCCAACCTTACCCGACGCGGGCGATCTTCGTGGTCCGCTCGCTGATCCGGCGTCGGCGGCGAACTCCACCAACCCTCGGTCCGTCCCGTCGCCCTTCTGCCGTCCCACCGTTATGTTTAGGGGTGACCCGAACTGGAGATCCAAGCATGAGCGTCCAAGAACTCGAAGCAGAAGCGCGGAAACTCCCTGCCGCCGAGCGCGCCCGATTGGCCGAAGCACTATGGGATAGCATCGGTGACGAGGCGAACACCGACCCCGAGGTGCTGCAGCTGTCCGTGGAGCAACGAGCCGAGCTCGACCGTCGGCTCGCGGACTACCGGACGCGCCCCGAAACCAGTGTACCTTGGGAGGAAGTCAAGAGGGATCTGCTCGGTCGCGCTTGAGCAAATCCGGGGAACGCGATGCGGCAGCACACTTAGCGTTCGAGGTTCGGCCACAGGCACGAGCCGATATCGAAGCCGCGTACGCGTGGTACGAGCAGCAGCGGCCAGGGCTGGGGGAAAGCTTCGTGCGCGCAGTGGACAGCGCACTTGCTGCGGTTCGGGACCGTCCCGAGATGTACGCCCGCGTCCACGGCCAAATCCGTCGAGCAACGCTGCGCGGCTACCCATATGGCGTATTCTACCTAGCTGAACCCGGCGCGGTCGTGGTGGTCGCGGTCACACACCACAAGCGCCATCCCCGTCACTGGCGTGGAAAGCCTTGAGGGGAACAGCAGCGGAGCCTACGGCAGCGCTGTCCGGCTGATGAGGCGCTGAACGACCACAAAAAAGGCCCCAACAAACGCCACTTCGATGCGCCTGACAGTCGTCGCCGTACTGTTGAGCTGGTGCATCGCCGGCTGCGCCGCACTCGCCCAGCGCGCCCCACCCCTCCAGCCGGACGCGCAAAGCCGCCTCGCGTGGGCGGAGGTCCTGCGGCTCCACTCCGCGCGAGACTACTTCACTCTCCGTGACCGGCTGGAGGAAGCAGAGCCGGAAGCGACATCGCCCGCCCGCTATGCGCGAGCGGTCGTGGAGCAAGCGTTCAACGAAGCGGGAGCATCGAACGCGACGATCGCCGCGCTGCTCGCCGAATCGACGCTGCCGGATTCTCTCGCCGCCGACCTGCGGCAGATCCAGCTCAGCAATCACCTTCGCCTGTTCGAGTACTCCGCCGGCTTGGCCGCCGCGGATGCGCTCCTTACGGACAGCGCGAGCCTGGACCCGGCGGAGCGACGGGACGTCAGGAACATGCGGCAGCTCTTCCGTACTCTGGCCACGGTCCCTCCCCAGACCGTGGAAATACGCGGCTCGACCACGCTGCACCTCGAGCGCGGTCTGGTGCCGGTGCAGGTAAACGATTTCCTCAGGCACTACGGATTCGACACGGGGGCCAACGTCTCTGTCATGATGCGCTCCGAGGCAGAGGCGTTGGGGCTTCGCATC
>JBBSMO010000633.1:0-2066 GCA_038233155.1 Longimicrobiales bacterium | reverse complement strand
TTCCGGCGCGCGCCAAGTTTCTGAAGAGCGCCGCGGCGGAGACGCGCGCCACGGGCGAGGTGATGACCACCTTGGCGCTGGCCCACCCCGGGATTGCGCTGCGGCTCGAATCGAATGGCAAGCCGCTGCTCGACTTGTCGCCTGCGGCTACCCTCGCCGAGCGCATCGGCGGCATCGGGGGCGGCACGCTCGCCGGCGAGCTGATCCCCATCGCGCATCGTGCGGGAGAGATCAGTGTGTCCGGGCTGGTCCAGCGGCCGCGCAATGCGACACGCGGGGGACGGCGCGCCTACCTCTTCGTCAACGGTCGCCCTTTTGCCGAACGCGGCCTAGTCCGCGCCGCGGCGCGCGCCTACCAGACCACCGTCGCTCCCGGGGTGCGCCCGTCCGTCTTTCTGATGATTGAAGTGCCTGGGAGCGCGGTCGATGTCAACGTTCACCCGGCCAAGGCAGAGGTACGCTTCCGAGAGCCGGTCCGCGTAGAAGCGGCCGTCGAAGAAGCGGTGCGCGCCGCGCTCCGGCTGCTCGATAGTGCGCCCAACCTGCAACGCGCCCCGGCGCGCAACGAAGCGCCTGAGTTGCGTGGGGAGCTGCAACCGCCGCAGACGCTGCCCGGCCAGGCGGCGACAAATTCCCCAGCCGCAACCCCTTCTGGCGCGCCACGCGGGGCGGAGGGTGACGCTTCGCGGTGGGCAAACGGAGGCGAACCCCAGATGACGCTGTTCGTACCGGCCGCGCAGGACGCGGAGGAGCGCGACGGGGCAGCCCCCCCGCCGCCCGGGCCGCCGCCCGCCTCTGCGATGTGGCAGGTGCACAACACCTACATCTTTGCGGAAACACGAGACGGCCTGATCATCGTGGACCAGCACTCGGCGCACGAGCGGGTCCTTTACGAGGAGATGATGGCCGGTTTCGCCGCGGGACCCGCCGACAGCCAGCGCCTGCTCTTTCCGCTCACCTTACGGCTCGCACCGGCGGAGCTGGCGCTCGCGGAAGAGCTAGGCACACTGCTCGAACGCACAGGCTTCGAGATCGAGCCCTTCGGCGGCCAGAGCATCATCGTTCACGCGGTGCCGAATCCGCACCCATGGTTCGATCCGCAGCGCTGCCTGCTCGAAATGCTCGGGGAGCTGACGCAGGGGTCGCCCCTGGTGAACAGCGTGCGCAACCAGCACCAGCGAATCGCCCTCTCCTTCGCCTGCAAAGCCGCCATAAAAGCCGGCCAGCGCCTTTCAGCGGAGGAGATCAACACCCTTTTCGATCGCCTGTGGGCCACCGAATTGCCCTACCATGACATTCACGGCCGCCCCACGGTAGTACAGTTGCCCATCGCCGAGTTGCACGCGAGGTTCGGGCGTAGCGGGTAGACGGTAGACGGTAGACGGTAGACGGCAGACGGTAGACGGGAGACGGTAGACGGGAGACGGTAGACGGGAGACGGAGCTAGGTACTACGAGATGCGTGGTTCGTAACCGCGGTTGTCATCCTGAGCGCAGCGAACGGATCTCCTGCCGTACTGCGGGGAGATCCTTCGGTCGCAAGCTCCCTCAGGATGAGAGCGGAGCAGGGCGGGACGGGCAGAGTGTGGTGCAGTGTCGTACCCGGGCCGCTGCTGTCATCCTGCAGAGCCTGCTACATTGTTTAGATGCGACTTACGATGAAGCCGCACCGCCAGCCGCCTTTGCCGAGACTTTGAATCCGCGTTCCGCCTTTCCCATTCTGCATTCCAGCATCGCGCTCGTCGGCCCGACGGCCTCTGGCAAGACGGCGCTGTCTATCGCTGTAGCCGGTCTGCTGCCGGCGGAGATTATCTCGATGGACTCGCGGCAGGTCTACCGCGGGTTGGACATCGGGACCGCCAAGGCCACCTGGCAACAACAGGCCGCGGTGCCGCACCACGGGCTGGATCTGGTCGACCCGGGCGAGCGGTTCAGCGCGGGCCGATTCGCCCGCTACGCGCGCGGCAAAATCGAGGAGATCTCGGAGCGCGGCCGGGTGCCACTGCTGGTTGGCGGTACCGGATTCTTTCTTCGCACCCTCACACACCCTATCTTCCGCCAGCCCGA
>JBBSMO010000632.1:0-2072 GCA_038233155.1 Longimicrobiales bacterium | reverse complement strand
GGAGACGTTTCAGGATGTGATCAACTTCCCGAACCAGCTCAATTCGAATCTGCTGTACCTCAAGGAGGCGATCGATTCGGCTGAGCCCTTTCCGACGCAGGGAGGCAAAGCGCGTCTGAACGACCTGCTCGCCGAATGGCGGGCCCGCCAGGCAGAGCTGGATGCGATGCTGCGCTCGGAAGTCGCCCGATTCAATGCGCTGGTTAGCGAGAGCGGGGTGCCTGCCGTGGGAGTTAGTGGCCGATGAGATTGTGCGCGACCTCAGCCAGCGGGGCGCTGGCGCTGCTTGCGATACTGCTGCCACCCTCGCCTGCAGCCGCGCAGGTGCGCCCCGATACCATTCCCGCGGATTCCGCGACCTACGAACTCGCCGAGGTGGTGGTGACCACGCGCCGCGCGGCGACGACTACGGGCGGGACCAGCGCGATCCGCATCGTGCCGGACTCGATGCGCCTGCCGCCCGCTCCAACATTGGCGCAGGTGCTCCGCGAGATGCCATTCGTGCAGGTCCGCGAAAATTCGCGTGGCGAGGCGGAACTGTCTCTGCGCGGTTCGGAATCGCGGCAGGTAGCAGTGTTGCTGGACGGGGTTCCGCTCACCCTCGGCTGGGACCACCGGACGGATGCCTCGATCATTCCCGTGACGGGGGCGCAACAGATCATGCTGGTTCGCGGGCTGCACTCGTTGCTGTACGGCCCCAATGTGCTCGGCGGGGTGGTCGAGGTGGGCGTCGCGCACGGCACGCCCCCGCTCGAGGAGCGCGCTCGCGCTAGCTTCAGCGCGGGGGTAAACCATGTCGGCGGCCGGTCGCTCGGAATGGTAGCCGGGACGCCGATACAGCTCGAATCCGGCGGGATGAGCGTGCGCGCAGGGGTTGGGTACCGCGCGCGCCCCGGCTCTCCGCTCGCCAGCGGGGTTCCCGACCCCGGCGACGCTGACCGCGAGGAGTTGCGCACCAACAGCGACTTGGATCTGCTGGATGGCTTCGCCGCCATCCGCTATCACGGAGAGAGTGGCGAATGGCTGGGATTCTCCGCCTCCGGCTACGGTGCCGAGCGCGGTGTGCCGCCCGAGCTGCATGTTGCCGACCCCCGCCTGTGGCGCTACCCGAGCACCAGCCGCGCGATCGGGGTGCTATCCGGCGGTACCGGGCAGCGCCGTACGGTGTTCGGCGGCGTAGGAGATCTGGAAATCAGCCTAGGGCTGGACCGGGGCGAGCAGCGCATCGAGAGCTTCGCCACCCCGGAATACATCGAGCTAAACGGCACCGAGAGTTCGGACGACCAGACCCTTACGCTACGCCTGCTCGGCGACCACTCGCTGCCGGCTGGTGCAACGCTGCGCGGAGCGCTTACCTATGCGGACGTGCGGCACGAAGAGATCATCGACAGCGACCCGGCGAATCATTATCGCCAGCGCCTCTGGAGTGCGGCAACCGAGATCGCCGCTCCCGTGGCAGCGGAGACCCGCGTAAGCGCGGGCCTAGTAGTGGACGGCGCCGACACCCCGGAGAGCGGCGACAAGCCGCCGCTCGGCACCCTCACCACCTGGGGCGGCCGGCTGGGCATCAGCCAGGTAGCGGACCAGGGACGGCTGCGGCTGCACGCGGCGGTGAGCCAGCGCGCTCGTTTTCCGTCGCTACGGGAGCTATATTCGGGGGCGCTGGGCCGCTTTGCACCCAATCCAAACCTGCAACCCGAGCGGCTGCTGGGAGCCGAGGCGGGCATCACTTCGCGGCGTGGCGAGCTTGAGCTGCAGGCGGTCGGCTTTCACCACCGCCTGTCGGACGCAATTGTCCGCACGCGCACGGAGGACCGCCGCTTCCGCCGCGAGAACCGGGACCAGATCCTCAGCACGGGGGTCGAGCTGCTCGCCGAATGGTCGCCCCGCCCGAGCCTCTCGCTGCTCGGAGATCTGATGCTGCAGGATGTGCGGGTGGAAGACCCGACGGTACCGGCTGGCGACCGGCAACCCGAACACCAGCCCGGCTTCCGCGCCGGGTTGAACGGTGCGGTGCCGCTGGCCCAGCGGCTGCGCGGTCTCGCCCGGGCGCAGTACACCGGCCGCCAATT
>JBBSMO010000631.1:0-2075 GCA_038233155.1 Longimicrobiales bacterium | reverse complement strand
GATGGTTGCGGACCGCGCTAGCGGCGAAACCACGGGAAGCGGCATCTTCTCACTGGTACTGCGCCGGACGGCGGACGGCTGGCGCATCATTCACGATCACTCGTCCTGAGGCGGGACCGCGGAACCGGGAAGAGCGCACCCCGACCTGGGTCTCGGGGCCGGGGAAGCGGCGGTGGCGGAGACCCGGCGTTCAATCATGATTGGCGCGGCGCTGGCCGATGCTCCAAACGTGGACAAATGCGGCCTCCCCTCGCCAGCGAGCGGGCGGGTCGCGCGCTCCGAACCAGAACCGCCTCGCCGCTTGACCCCGCATGACGATTGTAGCGGAAACCACCACTCACCCTCAGCAGACGACACCGGTCGCCCAGGCTGATAGCGCCGACGCGGGAGAGGTACGCCTTCTCCGCCTCGCGTCACGGCTGCTCTCCGCACCCGTGGCCGCGCTGGTGCAACGCAACGCGGACGGCGACTGTGATTTCTGCCTCCTCCCGGAGCAGCTAGAAGCTCATCGCCCTGAAGTCCTCTCGATGGCACGCGCCCTGTGTGCCGGGTTGACCTCGGTGCGCAAGCTCCGCCCTGCCGCGGGCCTGCGCGAGCTCGGCTTCTCGGCCGCAGTCGCGGCACCGCTGGCTTCGCTGCCCGACGACATGCTTGGCGCGCTGGTGGTGCTGGACGTCCGGCAGCGGGGCTGGAGCGAGCTCGAGATGCGCACTCTCGAGCAGATCGCGGCGGCGAGCGGTGACATGCTCTCCCTGCGGCACACCCTAGCGGAAACGCGTGCGCTGGCGGTGCGGCTGCAGCGCAATGGTCTGTACGACCCGCTCACCGGGCTGCCTAACCGGGTGCTGTTCATGGAGCGGACGACGCACGCCCTAGCACGTGCCAAGCGGCGCGGAGAGCCAGCGGCCGTGTTGTTCCTGGACCTGGATCACTTCAAGGTGGTCAATGACAGGCCTGGGCCATCAGGTGGGAGATGACCTGCTCGTCGCAATCGCGCGGCGCCTGCAGGCATGTCTGCGGGTGGAAGATACCGTTGCGCGGCTGGGTGGTGACGAATTCGCGGTCCTGCTCGAGGGGATCACGAACCTGGCCGGAGCAACGCGGGTGGCGGAGCGCATCCGCGATGCGATGCGCGCGCCCATCAACCTGAGCGGCTACGAGGTGTTCACGGGCGCGAGCATAGGCATCGCCCTCAATACATCTTACGATCTCCCCGAATACCTGCTGCGCAACGCGGACATGGCAATGTACCGCGCCAAGGAATCCGGCCGCGGTGGCTTCGAGGTGTTCGACCGCACCATGCACGCCGAGGCACTCGCGCGATTGCAACTCGAGACGGATCTGCGGCGGGCCATCGAAGAAAACGAGTTCCGCCTCAACTATCAACCGATCATTTCGCTCGATACGGGACGGATCGTCGGCTGCGAGGCACTGCTCCGTTGGCAGCACCCCCAGCAGGGCCCCATCTCCCCCGCCGACTTCATCCCCGTTGCCGAGGAAACCGGCCTGATCCTGCCGATAGGCCGTTGGGTGCTAGCGCATGCGATTCGCCAACTGCAGAAGTGGCAGCAGCAGTTCGCCGCACGGGGCGCTTTCTCGATGAGCATCAACCTGTCTTCCAAGCAGTTCTACCAGTGTGACCTGCCGGAGCAAGTCGAAGGGCTGCTGCGCGAAACGGGTGCGGACGGAAGGGGCCTGACCCTTGAGATCACGGAGAGTTTGGTAGTCGACAACTCCCCCTCCGCGCTCGCTTTGCTCGGGCGGCTCAAGTCGCTGGGCGCGCAAATATACCTGGACGACTTTGGCACCGGCTACTCGAGCCCCAGGTATCTGCACCGCCTGCCTCTGAACGCCCTCAAAATCGACCGTTCCTTCGTCGGCCGGATGGATACCGAGACCAAGCACCGTCAACTGGTGCAGACCATTTTGATGCTTGCACAGGGTGTGGGCATCGGCACGGTAGCAGAGGGGATTGAGACCAGCGGGCAACTCGATGCGCTGCGCTCGATGGGGTGCGATTTCGGCCAGGGATACCTCTTTTCCCGCCCGCTGGAACCAGATGCCTTCGAGGCGCT
>JBBSMO010000630.1:0-2081 GCA_038233155.1 Longimicrobiales bacterium | reverse complement strand
TGCTGTTCCCTCGCGACCCGCGACTCGTAGTCTTACCTTTCTCGAACCAAGGACCATCTCATGAGCATGCGACTCCAGGAAATCCACCCCGCCACGGTGCACGCACCGATCACCTTGCTGCCGCTCTCCCTCGCCGCCGACGCGCTGGGCCGCCTGACGCGTAGCGACGTCCTGCTCGAGCTCGGCAGGCGAACCATGCCTCTCGCCGCCGCCGGTGCGCTCGTAGCGGGGCTGGCGGGTCTGGTCGCGCAGGAAGCGGCGAACGTGCCCGAAGAGGCGCACGAAATTCTGACCACGCACCGGAACCTGAACCTCGGACTGATCGGGCTCACCACCCTGATGGCGCGGAAGCGGACGCGTCTGCGGAAGCCCAGCCTGGGCTATCTCGCCGTCGGGCTCGGCGGGCTCGCTACCATGGCCTACTCGGCCTACCTCGGCGGGCACATGGTCTACGAGCACGGGGTGGGCGTGAAGCCGGCCGGGGGAGTGAAGGAGGATCAGGCACCCGAGATCCGCACGGACAACCTCGGCGAGGTCACCCGGCTCGCCGCCTCGCACATCGAGCACGGCGCGCGGCACGCCTGGGAGCACATCAAGGAAGGGGAGATCGTGCCGGCGCTGATTGGAGGCGCGCCGGCCGGTGCGGATCATCAAACCGATCGTTCAAACGGCTGAGGACCGGCCGATCTGCCACGGCGTGGGAGCCCCCCCAATTTTATCCGGCGTGAAATTTGCCCCGACTCCGTCGCTGCTCCGGTATGGCGGTACAGGTCCCGGGCCGCCAGTCCCGTCCGGCAACCCGGGGAACAATCCGATGGCAGATCCACGACGCACAGATAGCGGAGACTGGAGGGGAATGCAGGCGACGCGCGAGGAACGGCGCGCGCACTACCGGGAGCTGATTCCGCTGGTGTTCGACACCACCGCCGAGATGTACTACACCCACTGGGGGGAATTCTTTCACCTCGCGGTCTTTGAGGACGGAGAGGATGAAACCGACTTCGACAGCGCACTGGAGCGTACCCATGAGCGCTACCGCGATGCTCTTGGCGGGGCCGCGGCCGGCCGGATCCTCGAGCTGGCGACGGGTGGCGGTGCATTCGCCGAGTGGTTGGCCCGGCGCACCTCGGGGGAAGTGCTGGGGATCGACCTTTCGGATGCGCAACTCGCTCACGCCCGGGGGCGGGTGAATGGCAGCCTGCCGAATCTCCGCTTTCTGCGGCACGACATCATGCGAATCGCGGAGCTGGACGAGCCGCTCTTCGATGCCGCGGTCTGCCTGGATGCGGGGTGCTATCTCCCGGACAAAGCGGCGGCGTTGCGCGGGATCGCCACCCGGCTACGCTCCGGTGCCCGCTTCCTTCTGGTGGACTGGTGCCGGCCGGAGCAGATCTGTGGACTCCAGGAGGAGATGATCCTTGAACCGTTCTACCGCTACTGGGCGATCCCGGAAATGGAAACCGTCTCCGGATACCAGCGGGCGTTCGCGAACGCCGGTTTCGACCTGACGGAGATCGAGGATCTGTCCGCCCAAGGCGCACCGAACTGGGAGCGCGGGTACCGAATCGCCCAATCGGCACTGGCGATGTCCTTCACTCCGCATGATCTCGTCCGGATCACCGCAGGCGCGCTACGCCACGGCCCGGCGGCGGTCCGGGTGCTCAAGGATCAGTTTTACGCGGCGGTGTTCGCGAAAGCAGCGGCGGATGCGGGACTGCTCCGGTACGTGTGCTTCCTCGCCGAGCGTGGTTGAGCGAGTCGGAAAGATCCAAGGATAGGAATATATGGAGTCTGTCGAGCACATCGTGGTGGGCGCCGGCCCGGCGGGTCTCCGGGCCGGGCAGGTCCTTGCGGAAGCGGGCAAGGAGGTACTCGTTCTGGAAAAGAACGACCGCGTGGGCCCGAAGACCTGTGGCGGCGGGCTCTCGGTCAAGGCCGTCCGCGAGCTGGAGGGGCTTGGTCTCCCGCGTGGGGCGGGGCTGGATTCGGTGGCTCACGCCTCGTTCGAGGGGGAGACGCCGGCCCCGCTCGACGCCGAGCACGCCCGTATCCGCACCCTGGCGCGGGAGCGCCTCGGACAG
>JBBSMO010000629.1:0-2087 GCA_038233155.1 Longimicrobiales bacterium | reverse complement strand
CGAGCCGTCCTTTCGAGGGCAATCAGGCGGCGGTCATGCCGCTTGAACGCTGGCTCGATGACGCGACGCTGCTTGCGATCGCAGAAGAGAACAATTTCGCCGAGACCGCCTTCCTGGTGAAAGATGAAAGCGGCGAGGCGGATTGGGAGCTGCGCTGGTTCACCCCGGCAGAAGAGGTGCGGCTATGCGGGCACGCCACCCTGGCCAGCGGGCATGTCATGCTGGCCCGCGATGGCGGAGATCAGGTCAGCTTCCGCACGCGAAAGGCCGGGGTGCTCGAAGTGCGGCCCAGCGATGCGGGCTATGATCTGGCGCTGCCGCTGATCGAAACTGCGCGCGAAAGCTGGCCCGAAGCGGTCTCGCTGCTGGGCGCGGGACCCGAGGAGGTATGGCTCAGTCCCGACCGCTACGGCATCTATCTGTTCGGCAGCGAGGAGCAGGTGCACGCGCTCGAACCGGACTTGCGCGGACTGGGAAGGCTCGGGAACGACCAGTTCATCTGCACGGCCCCGGGCGGGACCGCCGACGTCGTCAGCCGCGTGTTCGTGCCGGGCGGCGGAGTGGACGAGGACAGCTTTACCGGCTCGGCCCATGCCGCGCTGACCTGGTTCTGGACTGAGCGGCTCGGGCGCGAGAGCTTTACCGCCTACCAGGCCTCCGCCCGCGGCGGCCGGGCCATTTGCAGGCGCGAGGGCGACCGCGCGATCCTGGGCGGATCCTGCGTGACAGTGGTGGAAGGGACCTTCTATCTGACGGGATAGAGCTCGAAGATATCGGCGAGCTGTTGCAGCATCGCGATGCGTTCCTCGCGGTCCGAATGGCCCAGCCGCACCACGGTGAGCTGCTGTTCGGGGGAGACGATCGCATATTGCCCCATGTGGCCGATCATGGCGAAGGCGCTGGCGGGGGCGCGATCCGGGAACAGCGGGTGCATCTCCTCGCTCCCGGCCTTACGGAACTCGCGGTTGAGCCAGGTCTGCAGCCCGTAGTGCGGGCTCTTGGGGCTGGGGGTGGTCATAGTCTCGACCCAGCTGCGCGGGAGAAGCTGTGTCCCCCGATAGCTGCCCTTGTTGCGCAGGAAATCGCCGAACCGCGCCCAGTCGCGCGCGTTGGCATGAACCAGGCTCCCGCCGATGAGCGTGCCCGCAGCGTCGAATTCGGGGACGACCGAGGTCATGCCGAGCGGCTCGAACAGCCGCGCCTTGAGGTAGTTCGCCACCGCGTCGCGGCGTGCATCGGGCTCGCTGCTCTGGCTCAGCACTCGCGCGGCGATGTCGGCGAGGATGACGCTGGTGTTGGAGGAATATTCGAACTTCGATCCCGGCTCGGCCTCGAGCGGCTGTTCCTTGGCCCAGCGCGCCATGTCGTCGCGTCCTTCGAGGAACAGCATGCGCACTTCGGAGGATTCGACCGGCACCGGCCCCGCCTCCGTATGATCGAGGCCCGAGCGCATCTGGAGCAGATGGCGCAGGGTGATCTCCGAGCGCGCATCACCCGGCCGCTGCCAGCGCGGGATCGGCGCGGGCGCGTCGAGCTCCAGCAACCCGTCGGCCACCAGCAGCCCGATCAGCGCGGCGGTCACCGTCTTGGCCATCGACCAGCTGACGAAGCGCGTGTCTTCGTCATAGCCCGGCGCGTAGCGCTCGGCGACGATTTCCCCGCCGTGCATCACCACCAGCGCGCGGGTTTCCCCCAGGCCTTCCTGCGTGAACAGATCGTCCACCGCGCGCGCCAGCGCCTTGCGCGCGGTGCCCGGATCCTCCGCCACCGCGGCCAGCGCCTGCTCGCTCAGCGGCGGCATGGGCTCGGGCGGGGGTTCGCCGCAGGAGGCAAGGCCGCAAGCAAGGCTTGTGACAAGCGCGAGCATGGCGATAAGGGGGGCGGGCCGCGGCGGCATGGCCCCGCGTCACTCGCACGGAGATTCCGGCCTTGGCAACGAGAAAATCGCGCAGTCCTTCGGGTTACAAAGGGCGCCGCTGGCCGTGGTTTGTCCTGGGGGCCTTCTTCCTCGCCGCGATTGGCTGGTGGCAATTGGGCGAAGGCATTCGCGGCGATGCCACCGCCGGGTCGGCCTACGCCGCGCGCGT
>JBBSMO010000628.1:0-2090 GCA_038233155.1 Longimicrobiales bacterium | reverse complement strand
TCGTTCTCTCTGTCGCTCATTCGATTTGCACGGGGTAAGAGGGCGGCGGCAGACGGTGAGTCGTTCCTGAGCAACATGCGTCTGTGCCGCGGTGGCGGTCAAGCTGCGGCCGGTGCGAGACCACGGGCGAGAAGCGCTGCGTCTCTAGCGAAAGCCTGAGCATTGCTGCTGCGAGCGGCGCGCATCGGGCTTGCATCTGGTTCCGCTCCCGCCCATCCGTACCGAGCCCATAGGAGATAACCCGTGCCCGTACACCCGCTCGCTGGACAGCCCGCCCCGCCGGAGATGTTGGTTGATGTGCCTCGGCTCGTTTCCGCCTTCTATACGCTGGCGCCGGAGCCGGCAGACGCGGCGCAGCGGGTGTCGTTTGGCACTAGCGGCCATCGCGGCTCCTCGCTCGATGCGAAATTCAACGAGGATCACATCCTCGCAATTTCGCAGGCAATCTGCGAGTCCAGAAGCGCGGCCGGGATCGACGGGCCGCTGTTTCTAGGGGTAGATACGCATGCGCTGTCCGAGCCGGCCTTTGTCGCGGCACTCGAAGTATTCGCTGCGAACAGCGTACGGGTGAGGATGGACGAGCAGAGGCGGCCGATCGCCACGCCGGTCATCTCACACGCCATTCTGAGCCACAACCGCGGGCGAGAGCGGGGGCTGGCGGACGGGGTCGTGATCACTCCGTCTCACAACCCCCCGGAAGATGGCGGCTTCAAGTACAACCCGCCTACCGGCGGCCCGGCCGGCACCGCCACCACCGCCGCCATCCAGATGCGGGCGAACGAGCTGCTGGAAGGCGGGGTGAAAAGCGTGCGGCGCATGCCGGTGCGGCGGGCGCTGGCGGCGGATACGACGGAGCGTCACGACCTGATCCAGCCGTACGTCGAAGATCTCGGCGCGGTGTTGGACATGGAGGCGATCGGGGATGCGGGCGTGCGCATCGGTGCCGACCCGATGGGCGGCGCGGCACTGCCGTTGTGGGAGCCAATCGCCGAGCGCTGGGGGTTGAACATCGAGGTCGTGAACCGCACCATCGACCCGACCTTCCGCTTCATGCGGGTGGACGGCGACGGCAAAATCCGCATGGATTGCTCGTCGCCCTACGCGATGGCGGGGCTGATCGGCCTGCGGGACCGCTTCGACATCGCCTTCGGCAACGACCCGGACGCGGACCGCCACGGACTCGTTACCCCGGGGGCGGGGCTGATGAACCCGAATCACTTTCTCGCCGTAGCCGTCGAGTACCTCTTCACCCACCGCGACGGGTGGAGCACGGACGCCGGGGTGGGCAAAACGCTGGTGTCCAGCTCGATGATAGACCGTGTGGCGAAGGCCGCCGGGCGGCGGTTGGTCGAAGTGCCAGTCGGCTTCAAGTGGTTCGTAGAACCGCTGCGCGAGGGCACCGTTGCATTCGCCGGGGAGGAGAGCGCTGGCGCATCGTTCCTTCGCCGCAACGGCAGCGTGTGGACGACCGACAAGGATGGCATCTTGCTGGCGCTGCTCGCCGCCGAGATCCTCGCCGTTACCGGCCGCGACCCGGCGGAGCATTATGCCTCCCTCACCGAGCGCTTCGGCACCCCCGTTTACGAGCGCACGGGCGCCCCCGCCACAGCCGCGCAGAAGGCAGCGCTCAAGAAACTCATTCCCGAAATGGTGCGCACCCGCACTCTTGCGGGAGACCCCATCACCGCCACCTACACCCGCGCGCCGGGCAACGACGCACCGATCGGCGGCCTCAAGATTGAAACGGAGCACGGCTGGTTCGCGGCACGCCCCTCGGGCACCGAGGACATCTACAAGATCTACGCGGAAAGCTTTCGCGGCGAGGAGCACCTGCGGCGCATCCAAGAGGAGGCGCAAACTATAGTGGACGCGGCGTTCTAGAGATTGCGGATTGCCGAATGGCGGGGTGGGCGCGTTCGTCATTCCGATGAAGGCCGGAATCCAGATGCGTGGAAGGTGCGGGAATCTCTACCGTTGGCGGTTCTCCCTTCCCTCGAGAACCCCCTCTCCCTACCCCTCTCCCCGCAAGGGGGAGAGGGAACTCTGCACCGTTGGTTGTTCCCCCCGTCCCCTTTTGCGGGGGAAGGGAG
>JBBSMO010000627.1:0-2093 GCA_038233155.1 Longimicrobiales bacterium | reverse complement strand
CCTCGATCAGGTCGATCTCCCGCGTCACATCCGGCCGCCAAGATGGCACCGTGATCTCCAAGTCGTCTCCGTCTTCGGCTACCTCGAAGCCGATGGGCTCGATAGCCTCCCGAATTTGCGACACCGATAGCTCAACGCCGAGCACCCGTTCCACGCGCGAACGGCGCAGCGTGAGCTGGGGCTCGACCGGCGGCGCCCCCCCCACATCGAATCCCGCACCCGCCTCGCCCCCCGCCACACTGCGGATCAGCGACACCACGCGGGTCAATGCGCGCGGCAACCCCAGCGGGTCAACCCCGCGCTCGAAGCGGTGAGAAGCATCCGTCGACAGGCCGAGGCGGCGGCGCGTGCGGCGAACGGCGCGCGGCTCGAACAGCGCACACTCAATCAGCACGTCGCGCGTCGCGGCGGACACCTCGCTGTCCGACCCGCCCATGACGCCGGCGATCGCGAGCGCGCCTTCGCCGTCGGCGATTACCAGATCATCGGCGGAAAGGGTGCGGTCGGTACCATCCAAGGTGCGGATCTGTTCGCCCGCCTCTGCGTGCCGCACATCGATGTGGTTGCCGCGCAGCTTGGCGAGATCGAAGGCGTGCAGTGGCTGGCCCAGCTCGAAGAGGACATAGTTGGTCGCATCGACCACATTGTTGATGGGCCGAAGGCCAATCGAGCGCAATCGGGACGCTAGCCATTCCGGCGACGGTCCCACACTGATGCCGCGGATAATGGCAGCCATGTAGCGCGGGCAAGCGTCGATCTCCGAAACGCTGACGTGCGCTCCGCCGGCTTCTGCTCCTCGCTCTCCAGTGACAAACCCGCCAAGCTCCGCCGGCTGGGGGAACTCCGGCAGAACGATATCCGCGACTCCTGCCGGTGCCGCCTCCCGGGCAACACCAATGTGGGAGAGCAGATCCGGCCGGTTGGCGGTGATGTCCAGAACCAGCCGATGATCACCGGTCCCCACTGCTTCGGCGAGCGGGGTGCCCGGCTCCCATTCCCCGTGCAGCGTCATGAGGCCGGCCGCATCCCGGCCAAGGCCGAGTTCGCGCGCCGAACACAACATGCCTTGGGATTTCTCGCCCCGCAGCTTCGCCGCGGAAATCTTGATGCCGCCGGGCAGGCGGGCGCCGACCGGAGCCAGCGGGTAGAAGCGGCCGGCCTCTACGTTGGGAGCGCCGCACACCACCTGCAGCAGCTCGTCGCCGCCATCTTCCACTACACACAACCGCAAGCGGTCCGCGTTCGGGTGCGGCTGCACCTCCCGCACACGCGCGACAATCACGTCGTCGAGCTCCGCCCCCTGCTCGGTGACTTCGTCCACTGCCGCCCCCAGGAGAGTCAGCCGCTCGGCGAGTAGCCGCGGGTCCTCTGCAATCGTCGGGGCGAGTGCGCGCAGCCAGTGATGGGAAACGTTCATGCGAATGCGGAATGCGGAATGCGGAATGCGGAAGTCGATGGCAGCGGGAAATCCGCCTGCCGGCTGCGGCGGCGGCGCAGCACGAGAGCGGCTTTTTCTGCCTCCTCGATTCCACTATACAGATTCATTGGAACTGAGCCAGAAACCGCATGTCGTTTTCGTGCAGCATCCGGATGTCGGGGATCTTGTACCGCTGCATCGCGATGCGGGAGGGGCCCATGCCGAAGGCAAAGCCGGTGAAGCGCTCTGGATCGTAGCCGACCTGCTCGAACACAGCGGGGTCCACCATGCCGGCACCCATGATTTCCATCCAGCCCGTGCCCTTGCAGGCGCTGCACCCGCTCCCGCCGCAGATTTGGCAGGAAACATCCACCTCCGCCGATGGTTCCGTGAAAGGGAAAAAGGATGGGCGGAAGCGCGTTTGCGTCGCCGTGCCGAAGAAGCGGCGTACGAACTCTTCGAGTGTCGCTTTGAAATCGAGAAAGGTGATCCCGTCGTCCACCGCCAGCCCTTCGAGCTGGTCGAAGGCCGCCGCATGGGAGGCATCAACGGTTTCCCGGCGGTACACGACTCCGGGCACCACAACGCGGATCGGTGGCGAATAGGCTTCCATCACGCGCGCTTGGGCAGGTGATGTGTGGGTACGGAGCACGACATCATCCGCCAGATAGAAGGT
>JBBSMO010000626.1:0-2094 GCA_038233155.1 Longimicrobiales bacterium | reverse complement strand
GACCCGGGCAGGGGCGGCACCGCCGGGATCGCGGCCCGGCTACCCATGGAAACCGGCCGCTTCGGCCGTGACCCCGTCACCCTCGTCCGTGCCGCCGTTGCGCGGGATGACGCTGACCCGCGCTCCGGAGTCCCGGGTGAGATAGAGGGCTGCGGCGGAGATCACCTTTTCGGGAGTGAGATCGAGATAGCCGTTCAGCAGGGGCTCGAGGCGGTTCGCATCCCCGAGGGTGATGGCGGCGTAGGCGAGACTCTCGGCGCGTTCCTCAATATCTGCCAGAGCGGCAAGCTGATCGCGCCGCACGCGCCGGATGGCGCCGTGCAGCTCCGCTTCCTCAAGATCGCCCCCCGCGATCCGCGAGATTTCCGCGGAAAGCACATCGTCCAGAGATTGGGCATCGACTCCGGACCGCGCGGTCGCGACCATCCCGAAGATGCCCGCCAGCTCGGTAGGGTAGAGATAGGTGTCCACGTCCTGCGCGAGTTTACCCTCACGCACGAGCGCCCGCTGCAGGCGCGAGCTTTCGCCATCGGCGAGCAGATACGCGAGTGCATCTAGGGCGAGCCATTCGGCGGTGCCGTACGGCGGAACCGGCCAGGCGCGGTAGGTCCGGTCAAAGCTGACCTGGTCTTCGAGTACGTCGGCTTGAAACTGGGCGCGCGGCGCATCATTCCGGCCGGGTGTGGCAGCAAGGGCATGGCCGTCCAGGGCGAGCGGTTCGACCCGTCCGGCAGCACCGCCAGGATCGAGATCGCCAAAGTATCGATCGGCTAAACCGCGGGCACGCTCCTGATCAACATCTCCCGCTATCACCAGCACGGCATTCGCGGGCGAGTAGAATTGCTGGTAGAAGCCGCGGACATCGGCCAGGGTGGTGTTGCGCAGATCTTCGGAGTACCCGATGGTCGGCCACGAGTAGGGGTGCGGGGCGGGGAAGAGGAGCTGGTGCAACCGCTCGTCCGCCATGCCGTAGGGGCGATTCTCATAGGATTCGAGCCGTTCGTTCAGGACCACGCCGCGTTGGACCTCGAGAACGTGGTCACTCAGGGCGGGGAGCAGATAGATCATCCGGTCGCGTTCCAGCCAGAGAGCGAGCTCGAGCGCGTGGCGCGGAACGGTTTCGAAGTAGTTGGTGCGGTCCAGCCAGGTCGAGCCGTTGTTGGTGCCGCCCGCCTGATCCAGGAGGATGTCGAACTGGCCTTTCGGGCAGTGCGCAGTCCCTTCGAACATCAGGTGCTCGAGAAGGTGCGCGAGGCCGGTGCGGCCCGGCGTCTCGTGCCGCGAGCCGGCGTGATACATCAGGTGGACAGCGATGAGCGGGGCGCTGTGATCGGCTTGAACTACGACCCGCAGCCCATTCCCGAGTTGAAAGGTCTCCGCTGATAGATGCAGCGGCTGAAGCCCGAGCGCCGTCACCAGCGCACCGCACCTAGCTGGCGGAGCGGGTGCGACTCCTGCATCCAGAGTGATTCGCCCCTTCTCTTGTAACCGCCAATGGAGCAGCGATGCCCGACGTAACGCCCCAACTCCCTTCGGTGTTTTGGCGCGCCGCCCTCGCGGCGCTCGGTCGGCTGCCGCAGGGGGCGATGAGCCGCGCCTTTGGCGGGATTGCAGATCTGCCGGTGCCCCCGCCCATGCGCCGCCCGCTGTACGGCCTGTTCGCAAAGGCCGTGGGCGCCGACCTGGCGGAGGCCGAGCTGCCCCTGGACGAATTTCCGACGCTGAACGCCTTTTTTGTCCGGCGGCTGAAACCCGGGGTGCATGTGTGGCCGCAGGACCCGTCGCTGATCACCTCGCCGGTAGATGGCATCGTCGGACAGGCCGGCGAGATCAACAAAGGACACCTGGTGCAGGCGAAGGGACACAAGTATAGTGCGGCGGCGCTGCTCGCCGAACCGGCAGAGGCGGAGCGTTTCACCGGCGGGCGCTTCGTTACCCTCTACCTGAGCCCGCGCCACTACCACCGTATCCACGCTCCGGCGAGTGGCTCGATAGCTCTCGCCCGCCATGTGCCCGGCGCGTTGCTCCCGGTCAACACCCCAGCGGTACTGCACGTGCCCGGCCTCTTCGCGCGCAACGAGCGGCTGCTCTGCT
>JBBSMO010000625.1:0-2098 GCA_038233155.1 Longimicrobiales bacterium | reverse complement strand
CTGCGCGAGGGGATGCTGTTCTCGATGATGAGCGCCGAGGGCGCTTTTGCACGGGGCGTAGCGCCGGAGTGAGCGGACCTGCCAAACCCACGTCGGGACGCGGGCGACGCGACTTGCGCGTGCGCGTGAAGACGGCGAAGGGACGCAAGCTCTCGTCGACGCGCTGGCTGGAGCGCCAGCTCAACGATCCCTACGTGGCGCGGGCGCGGGCGGAGGGCTACCGCGGGCGCGCGGCCTACAAGCTCGCCGAAATCGACGACAAGTTCGGCTTCCTCAAACCCGGGGCGCGGGTGGTGGATCTCGGCTGCGCGCCGGGGGGGTGGAGCCAGGTGGCAGTGGCGCGGGTGAACGCCGAGGGCACGCGCGTGGGCAGGCCAGCGGGCCGGGTGCTCGGGATCGATCTGCAGGAAGTGGATCCAATCACGGGGGCGGATCTCCACGTGCTCGACTTTCTCGCCGAGGGTGCGGATGCGCGTATACGCGACTGGCTCGCCGGTCCGGCGGAGGTGGTGCTCTCGGATATGGCGGCGGCGACGACAGGGCATCCGCAGACCGACCATCTGCGGATCATGGCGCTCTGCGAGGCGGCGGCCGATTTCGCGCGCGGCGTCTTGGAACCGGGCGGAACCTTCGTCGCAAAGGTGCTCGCGGGCGGGGCGGAGGCGGCGCTGCTCGCGGAGCTCAACCGTGCATTCTCACGCGTCGCGCACGTGAAGCCGCCCGCGAGCCGCGCGGATTCCTCCGAAAAGTACCTCGTGGCCACCGGCTTTCGCGGCACCGCCCCGCAAAAATAAGCGTGCCTTCGGATCCTCGGGCGGCTGCATGTGGCGCGGCTGCCGGCTCCGCCTCTTCGGATTTCATATGGGCAGAAATCCCGGCCTTATGTAGCAAAAGCACCAAGCCGGGAGGGTGCACGAGCTGGCGGGCGAAGACCCGGAGGTGATGCCGCTGGTCGAGCCGCTTATCGCGATCCTGGCCACGATGCTGGAGCAGTTCGCGCATCTGACCAAGCGGGTTCTCGACATTGCTCGCGACGAAGATGTCTGCCGCCGGCTGATGAGCGTACCGGGCGTCGGGCCGATCACCGCGCTCGCGTTTCGCGCCACGATCGACCGGTCGGAGCGCTTCCGGCGATCGCGGGATGTCGGCGCGCATCTGGGCCTCACGCCGGCGCGCTACCAGTCCGGCGAGACCGACATCCAGGGCAAGGTCAGCCGATGCGGCGACGAGCTCGCCCGCACCGCGCTTTACGAGGCGGCGCATTCGCTGCTCGTGCGAAGCAAGAAATGGTCGAGCCTGCGCGCCTGGGGGATGGGTGTCGCCAGGCGTCGCGGCATGGCGCGGGCGCGCGTCGCGGTTGCCCGGAAGCTCGCCGTCATTCTGCACCGCATGTGGAGCGACGCCACCGAGTTCCGCTTCGGCAAGGAGCCAAGGATCGATCCGGGCGAAAAGCGCTCAACGTTCCCCGCGTCGCCGTCCGCCGGCGTCAGCGCCGCATGAACGCGCGCCGGCGGGCGGCGACGCTGCCGGTGAGTGACCAACCACCATGAGTATGAGCAGATTGAAGCATCATGACACCGACAAGGGAGGATAGTCGACGACAGCTTCATCCTAGAGGGTGAACTTCGATCGTTCCCGTGGGGACGATGGGCAAGGCGATCTCGTTGAGAGTCCAGAGCCTCCGGGCGCAAGCCCGCAAGGTCGTGAAACAGCTTGAGACGCCTTGCTCTTCTGACCCCATCATGCGGCGGCCACGCGCCGACCGCGAAGAGAAGCGAGCGACCCACGAGGAACGAGACGGAAAGACCGCGAGGAACAGCTTGACCGCAACAACCCCAATCAGAGAGGCTCTCTCAGAGAGGAGACGTTCAAGTATCATGCGCGAGATATCGAGCCCGCTCTCCGCGATGGCGTCAAGCAGCGAAAGCCGCTCGGCGACGGCCAGCGAATTGGCCTCGCTATTGGTCCCGAAGATCGCCAGCCCGTATTCCTGCGAAAGGAGCCAGCGGCAATGGGCGATCCAACGGGCCGGGTCGGGCTTCAGGGTTTCGTCGAAGGGGGTGACGACGGGCGACAAGACGCCCCTAAGAGCCGGATT
>JBBSMO010000624.1:0-2100 GCA_038233155.1 Longimicrobiales bacterium | reverse complement strand
GAGGAGCGCAGGGACGAGCGGGGGTGAGGGCCCGCGCGGTGATCGGTTCACCTGCCGGAATGCCGTGTTCCGCCGCGATCGGCGGCGGATTCCATCAACTGCAGGCTTCTTCCACAGCCCGTTAGGGGAACGTACGTGATGCAAAGGATCATCTAGATGGCGCCGCTGAGATCAGCCCTGCACCCGTGAGTAAGTGTGATCGCTCGCATCGTTGCCGCCGCGAGCGCGTGAACGCGTGAGCGTAGACTGGGGAGCCGTATACAGGGGTACGTACCGGGAGCTCGTCCGGTACCTGCACCGCAAGGTGTGGGACCCCGAGCGAGCGCAGGATCTCGCGCAGGAAGCGTTCACCCGGGCGCTGAGCCACGAGCCGGATAACCCGCGCGCCTGGGTGTTCCGGGTCGCCACCAACTTGGCGCGGGACGAGGTGCGCACTGTGATCCGGCGCAAAAAGCACCTGTCGCTGCTGAAGAGCGAGAGTGCCGCGGATCCGCCGGCGGTGCCGCCGCCGACCGAAGCGTTCGAGCATAGGCAAAGGGCCGAATCGTTGCGGCAGGCGCTCGCGGAGTTGAGCGAGCGGGACCGGCAGGTTCTACTACTCTGGGATGCGGGGCTCAGCTACGCCGAGATCGCCGCGCAAGCGGAGCTTTCGACCGGCGCGATCGGCACCACTCTCGCGCGGGCGCGGCAACGCCTCTGCGATGCACATGACACTCTGGAGGGAACGCATGCAGCACGTGGATGACGGGCGGCTGCACGCCTATCTGGACGGGGAGCTCGCCGCCTTCGGAGCTGCGGACGCGGCGGAGGCGCGGCAACACCTTGCCGCGTGTGCGGATTGCGCCGCACGGCTCGAGCACGCGCGGGCGCTGCGCGACCAGGCCCACCTGCTTCTCGGAGCCGCCGACCCGCCGGTGGTCGAGGTGCCGCCGTTCGCCGAGATCCGGCGCCGATCCGCAGTGGATGCTTCTCCGGCGCGCCGCCGCTGGCATCCCCGCGCCCTCGCATGGGCGGCAAGTCTGGTGCTGGCACTCGGAGCGGGCTGGTTCGCACGCGAAGCAATATCGCCCGCCGGGTCGTCCTACGCCCTGATGGACGCCGCGGAGGCTGAGGCGCCGTCGCCGACAGGCGCACTGACCGCTCCGGGAGTGGAGGCAAACGGTGCGACGGGCGCAGTCGTTCCCGCACCCGCGGCCATTTCGCGTTCCGCTGCTGGCGCTCCTGCTGCGGAAGGGCGTCGCGCTCGAGATCGCGCGGTTGGCGACGTTGCCCTAAAGGAAGCACCGGCAATACCGGAGTTCGAGGAGAACCTGATCATCCGTCCGCCGCCCAACGATGCACCCCGGGCGGAGCCATTGGCGACCGCGCCGGCACCGCTGGCGCTGGATGCTATCGTCGTCGCGAGCGAAGGGCGAACTGCACCCGACAGCCAAGCCAAGCTGAGAGGAGATGCGGCACCGGCCGCTTCGAGGATGTCCGCCCCCGCTCGCGAAGCCGGCGATGCCGACGCTGCGGCTTTTGCGCCACTCGCCGTCGCCTGGGCTGAGGACTTCCTGTCGGGTGCTCTCGGGACAAAGCCGACGCTCCTCCGGGTAGATCCGCGAATTCTCACCGGTGAAATGTCAGACGGGAGGCCCGCTTGGTCCGGGAGACAACCAGCGCCGGTGCTCGCCGTCTTGCGGGAACGCTCGGGTAGCGCGATCGAATCCGTTGATGCGCTAGCGACGTGCAGTTCGAACTCCGCCGCGTGCTCCCCCGTTCCCGGCGAGGCCGGCGTCGCTCTCGGCGCGCCCGCCGTCAACGGAGGCTCAGCCTCCGTCCCGATTCGCGTATGGTGGGTGGCCGCGGGGGGTACGACTGTCCGTACGCACGCCAGCACCCTGCAGTTCGTGCGGCGGAGCGGGGGGTGGGTGATCGACCCGCCAGATCTCACTCCGCGGTGAGGGTGCTACGGAAGCGGCACCGGCGGTCTTGCCTTTGCGGGCAGAGTCGCAGCCATCGAATCGACATCACCCGCGCCCGATGTACCCGCCGTGCCGAAAGCAACCGTGCCGCCATCGCCAAGTTCCTGGACAGATCACACGGTCGCCGCCAAAGAAG
>JBBSMO010000623.1:0-2100 GCA_038233155.1 Longimicrobiales bacterium | reverse complement strand
GTTGCACTTCTCGAACAGCAGGTGCAGCAGATCGACGGCTCGGTGGACCGGCTGGCGGAAGCGAGCGCATTCGACCGCAAACTCGGAGCCGCGCCCGGCTCATCCCAACTTTGAGAAGCCATGTTTGTTGATCCCGACGCCGACCTCGGCCGGCGAGCACGGGAACGGAAAGCTCCATCCGCATTCAAAGACAGCGTTTCGGAGGAAAATGCTGCCTGGATAAAACGGGATAGAGTGCCGGACACCGGCGAGCTCGGGCTCGAGAGCGCTGAGGCCGGGCAGTCGTTGGAGCGTGTCTACCTGGAACAGCTCTTCAAGAGCGCGCCCGAAGGGATCATCCTGCTGGACAACGAGGACCGGGTGATCCGCGCCAACGCAGAGTTCGTACGTATCTTCGGCTACTCTGAGGAGGAGCTGGCTGGCAGGCTGATCAACGAAATGATTGTGCCGCCCGAGCGGCTCGCCGTCGCCTTGGCGCTCACCGAGCAAGTGACTCGCGGCCAAGCGATCAACGAGGAAGTGATCCGCTGCCGCAAGGATGGTAACCGGCTGCACGTTTCATTGCTCGGGTGCCCGGTCATGATGGGCGACCAGCAGATCGCCACCTACGCCATCTACCGGGACATTTCCGAGCGCAAGCTCATGGAACAGCGGCACCAAGAACTGCTCGACCGGGAGAGAGAGGCTCGTGCGAGGGCAGAAGCCGCCGAACGGCGATCGGCAGTCATGGCGAAGGTGGGGGTTACTCTCAGCGGAAGCCTGGACTACAAGGAGTCGTTCGCGAATCTCGCTCGTCTGCTGGTGCCGGATCTCGCCGACTACTGCCTCATAGACGAAGCGTTGGAAGATGGCTCGTTGCTGCGCGTCGCGCGCGCGCACCGCGACCCGGAACGGGAGAAGATCCTGCTGAACAACTCGCGGCACCCGCCGGAAGTCGATCTTCGGCGCCACCCGGCGCTGCGCGTGGTACGCACGGGAGAGCCGTTGTTAGTTGCGGATTTCGACGACGAGATGCGCGAACTGATCTCGCACGACCAGCGGCACGGCGATCAACTGCGCGGGCTCGAGCTGAATTCTTTCATCATCGTTCCGCTCACCGCGCGCGGGCGAACCCTTGGGGTGATCACCTTGGCGGCGGCCGAGTCTGGACGGCGCTACACGGAGGCCGATCTTGCCGTAGCGCGCGAGGTGGCGGACCGCGCGGCAATGGTCATCGACAACGCGCGGCTCTTCCGCGACGCGCAGGCGGCGATCGGCGCCCGCGAGCGGATGCTTGGCTTCGTCTCCCACGACCTCCGCAACCCGCTCGCCACCATTCTGCTGAACACCAGCAGCATGCTGGATTCCCTGGGCGGCAGCGACGCGGCGGCGGACCTGCGCGAGCAGTTGCAGTGGATCGAGGGCGCGACCGGACAGATGAACCATCTGATTCAGGACCTGCTCGACGTTTCGCGCGTTTCTGCCGGCCACTTCGCCCTGCAGTGCGAAACGCTGCAGCCCGTGGTGTTGATGCGCAGCCTGCTTCGCACCTTTGCGCCTCTCGCCTCGGAGGCAGAAGTCGAGTTGCGGTTGAACGCGGAGCACGATCTGCCCTGCATCGGTGCGGATCGCCAGCGCTTGCTCCAGGTGTTCTCGAATCTGCTCGGCAATGCCCTCAAGTTCACCCCCGCGGGCGGGCGGGTGGAACTAGACGCATCGCACGTCTCCGGCCAGGTCCGGTTTTGCGTCACCGATACCGGGTGCGGCGTCTCTCCGGCGAATCTGCCGCGCCTGTTCGACAGCTTCTGGCAGGAGCGGCCCGGCGAGCGGAATGGAGCCGGACTGGGACTCGCCATCGCTCAGGCGATCGTCACTGCCCACGGCGGCGAACTGCGCGCGGAAAGCGAGTTGGGGAAGGGCAGCACGTTTTCCTTCGCACTGCCGGTGCACGCGGACGACCCGATTAATAGAGGAGCCGCCCCGCACCCTCCCTCAGGCGGCTAATCCCCCCGGCGTCACCCGGCGTTCGCAGAGCGCGAGCAGTGCATCTACGAGCAGGGCGAGCAGCGCGGCGGGAATCGCGCCCGAAAGAATCATGCGGTTGTCCGAGAGCGCGAGCCC
>JBBSMO010000622.1:0-2102 GCA_038233155.1 Longimicrobiales bacterium | reverse complement strand
GGGGGTGAACAGCGGTGCGGGATCGCACGGGGGGTGAGGGGCATTCGCTGGTTCACACCCAGCCCGCACTTCGACAGAGCTGTCTTCACACGAGATCGTGTTCATCGTAATCCAAGTCAAAGGGAAAGCGGCGGCGGCCCCGCCAGCAGCCGCCGCATGCGCGCGATCTCGGCGCGCTGGTCTGCGTCTATTTCGGCTGCGATGCTGTACATCTGCGAGCTCTGGCCACCGCCGGGGCTGTCGAAGAGCTCGTTCACCATCACTAGCGCGCCTTCGTGATGCTGGATCATCAGCTCGAGGAAGAGCCGGTCGAAATCCGAACCGGTGGCGGCGGCGAGCTGCCGGAGCTGCGCGGGCGTCAGCATCCCCGGCATCATCGCGTGCCCGCCGCGCTCGCCGTGCATTCCGTGGCCACCGGTCGCTGCTCCGGATCCATCGGCGCCCGGCACCGCAGCCCCGTGGTCGCGCAGCCAGCGCTGCATCATCGCGATCTCGTCCTGCTGCGAAACGGCGATCCGCTCCGCGAGCAGGCTCAAGGTGGCGTTCTCCGTGCGCTCAGGCACCATCTCCGTCATAACGAGCGCCTGCGCATGGTGCGGGATCATCTGCTGCAGGAAACGGGCGTCGGCGGGGGCGTAGCCGGCGGCGGAAGTCTCGGCTGCCGGTCGCGCCGCTGGTTCGGGCGGGGCGGCCGGCACGGAGCGCGACCCGCACCCGCCGAGCGCGAGCAGCGTCAGCAGGGCGAGCAACGGCGGCACCGGCACAGGCGGCAACTTCATAGCTGAGGTCTGGGTAGTTCGCGCGCCTCGCGCGCGGGAATCGAGAAGGCATCCTCTGCCGGTGCGGGGCCTGAGAGCATCTCCTGTGCACGCGCACCGAGCGTTTCGAACTGTTCCTCGCGTTCGGCGGCCCACCGGGGCAGCATCAAAACGTTGCGCCCGAGCGCGGCGGCACCCATCAAGGTGATCAGCAGCGCACCCAGCAGCTCCCCACCCGTACCGAGCAGCGCGAAGACCATCATCAACAGCCCGAGCAACAGTGCGCCGACCCCGAGAAGGTTGTAGCTCGTCGCGTCGCTCTTCCGGGTGACGAACCGCAGCCGATGGCCGTCGCCAGCCGGTTCGCAGTACACGCGCAAATTGCCGTTGCGCCAGAGGCGGGCGCCGCCGGAGGTGTCGGTTTTGCCGTGCGCGCCAAAGGTCTGGCGGATGTCGCCGAGCAGCCGCTCCCACTCGTGATCTGTAGGCGCGCGCGGCAGCGGCACGGAGAGACCGGCGGAGATCGGCATCCCCAGGCTGCGGCGTGCCGCCAGAGGCGTGCCCCGGCCATCGACTTCCCTGGCGGCGGCTGCGACCTGCGCCGGCCGGATCCCCACTTCCCGGCCGATCGCCTGCAGCTCGGTGAGCGTCAGCCCCCGGTCACTGGACAGCGCCTGCTCGCTCTCCGCCGGAGCGGCGGCTCGCCCGATGATCTCGGCGACCTCCTCATCGCTGTACCGGCGCTCGTCTGCCATCGCGTTTCCACTCGCTCGAAGGTGCTCGCTGCCCCGCCCGCTCATTCTACGCAGTAGCAACCCCGGCCGCCATGTATTCAGCTCGAAACCTGTTCTCGTCACCCGTTGTCCGGCACCCGTAGGCGGCGTGGCGGTCCCGCGGCCCCATCCTGTCAATCCTGTTCATTCCGTCCAAAAATCTGCTTGGCCGGAATAGCGGGCGGCGGCATTTCGCTGCGCTACACCCGCAGGTCGTCCAGAAACTCGGACGGCGAGCCGACAGCGGACACTAGCAGGTGGTCGCGCGCGCGAGTGCAGGCAACGTACAGCAGGTGGCGTTCGGTGTCGTAGACCTCCTCGAGATCCGCCTCGTCGCCCACTGTTTCGATCCGCGCCTGCAGCGGGATCACCTCGTCGTCGCACGCCATCACCACCACGGCGCGGAACTCGAGTCCTTTCGCGAGGTGCATGGTCCCAATCGACGCGTGGCCCGGTTCGCTGGCGCCGCGTTCACCGATCACGCTGACGACCAGCCCCGCCTCCGCCACCGCGGCGCGCGCCCTGCCGAGCTGCTCGGCGGAGCGGACGAAGACGCCGATCTCGTCGGGCG
>JBBSMO010000621.1:0-2108 GCA_038233155.1 Longimicrobiales bacterium | reverse complement strand
TGCTTCCAGCGCCGCCATGGATGGCGCCGGTACAGGTGGGTGAAGGATTCGCAGCACCACCCCGTCCCGTGCGCGGCGCTGCTCGAGCGCGTCCAGCATGGCATAGTAGTCGTGGATCGAGCACACGATCTCGTCGCCTGCACGCAGGGGAACGCCCAGAAGCACGTTGTCCAGCGCCTCGGTGGCGTTGCGCACCAGCGCAATTTCCGTCGGCGGCACCGCCATCGCGTCGGCGAGCGCGCGCCACAGGGTGGTGGTACTCACGGTCTCCCAGAGCTTTGGGAGCAGCTCGGCCGGCAACGCGTCGAGCGCGCGAGCATTGCGCACCAGCTCGTCAACGGCTGCACGGGGCGTTGGATTCGTCCACCCGTGGTCCAGGTTCAGCACGTCCGGCTGCAGGTCATAAGCGCGACGCACGCGCGCCCAGAATGCTTCGTCCTGCGCCGCGACATCGCTCGGGCGCGGATCGTAGAGTGGCGCGGCGCCCTCGGAAGCGAGCCACGCATCGAGCGCGGCCACGTCGCGCACGCCGAGGGGCAATGCGAGCGCACCGGCGGCGAACCGTCCTGCTGCGCCAAGGAAGTCACGACGGGCGACAGGGCTCACTGCTCGCCTCCGGCATTTGCAGCCATCCCCGAAAGCTCTCCGGCCCAGGCGCGAAAGCCCGGCTGGATCCGCTCCAGGCGTTCTAGCGCTGCCTCCATGCTCACGGGAGCTGTTTCGGTCTGGGGGAAGGCTGCACGAACCTCGCGCAGAAAACCAAGCCCTTTCGCGTCGTAGGCACGCTGGACCATCTCCTGAAATTTCGCCTGATACCAGACGTAGTTCTGCGCCCCCACACCGAAGTACAGCCGATCGAAGTCCTCGAGCGAAGTGTGCTTTGGCTTGACCGCGTCTACATACGCCTGGAGTATACCGCCCCAGAGCTCCGCCTGCTGCGGCTCGCGCTGCCGCAGGAAGGCATACGCAGCGTAGGTGGCAAGCAGCTCGTTCAGCCAAAGGTGCGACGGTCGGATGCCGAACGCCTGCGTGTAGGTGTGCCCCAGCTCGTGCAGTCCGACCAGGTCCACGTAGCGCCGTGCACCCTCCTCGTACGAGTGGCCGCTCGCCTCGATCATCCGGACCGCTGCAGGGGAAACACCCGCGCGGATGGAGATGGCGTCGTTTGCCGCCAGGTTGTCGTCCGTAGCGGGAAGGAACGCCACCGGGGGCGACCCGGCAACGCCCGGAATGCCGTACGGCTGCCACGTGATGACGCGCTCCCACTGATCGGGTGTGAGTACCGCCAGGTACAGCGGTGCCTGGATACCTAAGGAATCGGCGTAGAAGCGCATCCCCTGCTCGACTAAAGCTTGGAGCCGTAGCGCTTTGTCCTGATACCCGTCGGCGTGGTATACGGTGATGCGGTTGGTCGAGGATGGCGTGTTCAGCGCACGCACGCGCTGCAGCAGATCAGCAGCCTCGCTGCCGAGGGGAGCAACGGTGTCCGGCGCTGATGTCGCGGCGGGAGGTGGAAGCATGACGGGAGGCGGGTTGCGGGGCGCGGCGGAGCAACTGGAAAGCAGGGTGAGCAGTGACACGAAAGTGAGGCGTTGCATTTTCATCAATTATATCGCGGGTTGAAGGAACGTAGTGGTGGGACGGAGGCTGTGGCTGCGCAACTGGCGGGCAGAGGCATCGCGTCTATCACCACTGTTGAGTTAACGCGCGGAACGGTGGCAGAAGCGGACAAGAGGATTTGGAGCCTCTCGAGTTGGTCTCACGATTCCTTCCGCGAAAAATCTGGTGTAGCAATCCTCTCGCTAGGCATTTAGGTGCTGCGCCTGTCGGTGCGGGTCATCTCCGCTTCCGCGAACCCATCACGGAGCAGGGAGGCGCATCGCAAAACTTCCTGGCGGGCAACGGGTGTCAAGCCTGTGCCGCATCCCCCAGCCGTTCGTCCAGCGCCGTACGGTTCAGACGGCGACTGTTCAGCACCACGGCCCGGATCTGTTGTGTGTGGCGGATGTTCTCCAGCGGGTTGGTGTCCAGCAGGACCAGGTCCGCGAGCTTCCAAGGTGCGACGGCTCATCGGGCTCGGGAATTCGTACCTGCCGGAACAACTTTAT
>JBBSMO010000620.1:0-2110 GCA_038233155.1 Longimicrobiales bacterium | reverse complement strand
TGGCTCGGTGGAACAAGCTCCTGATCCGCCCGAGCCGTATGATCTCGTGGTCGGTTGGATGGTACTCGAGCATCTGCACGACCCCGTCGGTGCACTTGCCAAGCTGCACCGCTGGACGCGCCCGGGCGGATACTTTGCCTTTTCCGTACCGAATGCTGCGTCAAAGGAGTTCGCCCTATTCCGCGATCGCTGGTTTGCGCTCGGCGTTCCCATTCACCTTTATCATTTCACTCCCGCGTCGCTTGGCCCTCTGCTACAGCGTGGAGGTTGGTCGCTGGAACGCCTGTTCCAGCAGCGGCTTCTCTCCAACCTCATGATTAGCACCGGCTACATCCTCCACGATCAAGGGCGCGCCGGTGCACTGTCCCGCGCGCTCATCAACGCGCCACTAGGTTCGGGCCGCATCAATTACTACCTGTATCCTCTCGCATACCTGTTGAGCGCGTTCGGGCAGACAGGACGGATGTCCGGTTGGGCGAGGCGGGCTGATGATTGAGGTCAGCGCGCTGACGTCCGGCAAGCATGCGCCCGCATCGCGCTACCGCGTCTATCAGCACGTCTCCCCCCTGCGGGAGCGAGGTATCGAAGTCCGCGAGTTCGCTCCGGCAATTCAGAAATACGCAACGATCCGTGGCTGGCCCTCTACGGTAAGCACCCGTTACGCCCCCCATTATTACCTGCTGCTCGCCGCGAAGCTCGGGACCCGGCTGCCGGGCTTCCTCGATAGCTGGCGGAGCGACATAACCTGGCTCGAGCGAGAGCTCGTTCCCGGGCTGCCGACTATAGAAAGGTGGCTGCGGAAACCGCTCGTCTTCGATGTAGATGACGCCATCTGGCTGGCCCGACCCTTTGGTGAAGCGGCGGCAGCACAGGCCGCGGCACGGGCGGCGGTAGTGCTGGCCGGCAACGACTACCTTGCCGAATGGTTTTCGGCCCGCGGTGCGAACGTCCACATCGTTCACACGGCCGTAGACACCGATCAGTTCACGCCAGCGGCGGACCGGCGGGCGCGCGAGCGGGAGCGGTTTGTGATCTGCTGGAGCGGAAGCTCCGGCAGCATCCTCTACCTTGAGCAGATGGATGCGGTGATCGCGGAGATTCTCGCTAAGTTACCGCGGGCCGAGTTGCTTGTGGTCTCGAACGACCCGCCGCGCTTCAGCAGCGTGCCGCCGGAACGCGTCCGCTTCATTCAGTGGTCGCCTGCGTCGGAAGCAAGCGCCTTGGATGATGCGGACGTCGGCATCATGCCTCTGCCTGATGACGAGTGGACCCGCGGCAAGTGCAGCCTCAAGATGCTGCAGTACATGTCGTCGGCGATTCCAGTTGTTGTGGCCCCCGTCGGTCTGAATGCACAAATCTTGGGGATGGCGGAAGTGGGGCTTCCGGCGCAATCACCCAGCGGGTGGCTGGACGCCATCTCCCACTTTTACCACGACCGGGTTCACGCGCGCGCATGCGGCGAAGCGGGCCGCCGGGTTGTAGAGGAACATTTCAGCCGCGCGGTAGTCACGGAACAACTCGTCGGTATTTTCAGCAATCTCGTCGCTTGATGGCAGCCGCTTGATCCGATGTAGGGCAGCAGGATCAGCCGGGAGCGCGGCTGGCGTCGCGCCGGAAGACGAGTTGGTTGCAACCCCGCCCGCCGCGCACGGTGAGCAATCGCGAGAGCGAAAACCCCCTTTCGCGGTAAAAGTCGAACAACTCGTCCGGAGTGGCGACTTCGAAGGGGTACCCGCCCACCCAATCGATGAGATCGGGCCACGGCGACATCCCCCGCTCGCGCACATAGCTCCGCCACGTATGGGCGGGGTTGCCGTGCTTCAGCACGTCTACCGCCGCCACCGAGCCCCAAATGCGGATGAACGAGGGCCATACGATCAGAAAGCGAAGGCGGGGTGGTAGCCGGTTGTACGTGCGCTTGATGCGAGTCCAGGCACGGCTGACCCACCCCTGGTCGTTGTAGATGGCGATAGCCAACTTTCCGCCTGGCTTGACCAGTTCAGCCACATGGGCAAGGGCGCTCCACATCTCCCCCGTGTGGTGCAGCACGCCCCACGAATAGACGATATCGAATTTCCCGAGGGAGCCGAGATACGCTTCGTCCAATATG
>JBBSMO010000619.1:0-2120 GCA_038233155.1 Longimicrobiales bacterium | reverse complement strand
GGGGGCGATTCGATCGTCGCGGTGTCCGAGGCGGAGGGGATCCCCAATCTAGAGGTCATCTCCCTGGCTACCGGAGAGTCGCACCCGCTGACCCGGGTTACCAGTCTTGCAGTCGCCCCGGAACCCCACCCATTCGGGTCCGAAGTGTTCTTTCTGCAGTTGCGGGGCGATGGGATGAACGTCCAGCGGATCAACCGGGATAGCGCCGCCGCCGCGCCCTTGTTTCCGCTTTCGGAAGATCTCTTTCCGATTGTTCCGCGGGCAATTTCCCCAGACCGGAGCGATACCTTCAACATTGCAGAGGTAGACCGGCCAGTGCCGTACGGAGCCGGACCAGGCCGTCTGCGCGTGCTTCCCGGCGGCGCGGCGGGAGCGGCGGGCCAGGCTATCTACGGGGTACTTTCCCGGACCGACCCGGTCGGCCGTTTGGGGTGGACGGTGCAGGCTGCGTACGGGAGCGACGCGCTCTGGAGCGGCGGCGGCGCGAGCATTACGTGGCGCGGCTTCCGGCCGGCGTTCCGTGCGGATGCTTTCGCAGCCCGCCAGCAGCCCTCGCAAACAGCAATCGGTGAAGCGGTGCTTCCCGCCCTCGATGTGGACTACGTAGGCAGCCTCGCCTCTGTGGGACTTACCCGCGATTGGGGCTTTCAGCGCCACGGCTACGAAGCCGGTGCTTCTGCCGGGTACCTGAGGCGCACGGACGAAGTTTCGGACAGTTCCGGTTCGCGGCGTTTCGCGTACGCGCAGTACACCGGCACGTTCCGGCAAGAAACCGAGACGCGCTATTTCGCGCAGACCCTAGCCGCCGGCATTTCAGCCGGACACACCGCCGGCCGCGACTGGACCCGGATTCGCACGGGACTGACGCTCGAGGCGGGGATTGGCGGCAAAGGGATTCGCACCGATTTCGCCTACGGCCAGGTTCCGTCAGATGCGCCGCCCTTTGAACGCTTCCTCGCGGGTGGCCCGTCGCCCTTGCTATTCAGCAGCCAGGTACTGACGCAGCGCATCAGCGCACCGATGCTTCCTCTTGGCATTCTCGAGGGGTCCCAGATCGCCGCTGCCGGTGCGCGGCTGCTCGTCGGCCCGTTGCACCCTTACATCTGGGCAGCGACCACCGATCAGGTGTTCCGGGACTGGTACCGGGTGATAGGTGTAGAGCGCGAGTTTGCTAGCAACCCGTCTCCTATCCTGCGAATTCCCTCTGTCGATGTGCGGCTGGGGCTCGGCTATACGCTGGATGATCCGTTCAAGAACAAGCTGCGCGGGTATCTCTCTGTGGGCTACCGGCCCTGACGAGCAGAGAGCCCGCGGTAGGCAGAGGCTAGGTCTCTGGGATCTGCACCAAGGTAGTAGCGCAGGCGAAGCCGCCACATCAGCAGGATCGTACCCCATATTCCATGCTCCTCCCAGCGCCGGCTCGAGGTGACGACGCGCTGGGGCAGGCAAGCGGGCCGGCCGCGGCGAAGCAGCTCCTTGCTGAGCCGCACGTCTTCCATCAGTGGAATGGCAGCGTAGCCACCGGCAGCCTCGAACCAGTCCCGCCGAACGAAGATGGCCTGATCGCCGGTCGCGACCCCCGTGAGGCGGGAGCGCCACGAAATCATCCGCTCGACCACGCGCAACATCCGATGCCTGCCGGAGAGCTGGACGTCGAAGCGACCCCAGCCGCGGCCCGACTCGATCGCCTCGATGATCCGCGCCGCGGCGCCCCGGGGCAGCCGGGTATCGGCGTGCAGAAAGAGCAGAATACCACCCAGTGCGGCGGCCGCGCCTGCGTTCATCTGGGTGGCGCGGCCGCTGGGGGTGTCGATCACCTGGTCCGCCAAGCCGCGTGCAAGCTGCACCGTTTGGTCGCTGCTCCCGCCGTCCGCGAGGATCACCTCGTGGCCGGCCGCTCGTAACTCCTGAACGTTGTCCAGCGTCTGCGTGATCTGCGCGGCTTCGTTTAGAACGGGAATGATAACGGAAAGAATCACGCGATCTGGCCGGTTGGTGACGCTTTTCCCCGGCGTAACGCGACCGCCGCGGAACGGAATGTGAAACGGCCTATTCTGACTTCATCGCCTCACCCGTGCAATCTACATGCTCCAGCCGAAACGCAACCCCGCCGCCCTTGC
>JBBSMO010000618.1:0-2124 GCA_038233155.1 Longimicrobiales bacterium | reverse complement strand
CCTCGCTGGCGCCGGTCACCCGGTTGACCTGGCAGCTCGACGTGGAGCAACCCGCGCAGGAGGACGACTCCTCTTGATCGATCAGTTCATCGGCAACACTCCCCTGGTCCGCCTCGAGCGAATCGTCGAGCCGGGCATGGCGGAGGTGTGGGTCAAGGTCGAGGGAATGAATCCTGGCGGCTCGATCAAGGACCGCACCGCGCTGGCGATGATCCTCGACGCGGAAGAGCGCGAATTACTGCCGCCGGGGGGCACCATCGTCGAGCCGACCTCGGGCAACACCGGCATCGGACTCGCGCAGGTGGCGGCCGCTCGCGGCTATCGCCTGATCCTCTGCCTGCCCTCCTCGATGAGCGAGGAGCGCAAGGCGACGCTGCGCGCGTACGGAGCGGAGCTGGTGCTCACCGACCCCGATCGCCGCATGCTCGCCGCGATCGAGGAGGCCGAGCGGATCCGCGACTCCACGGGTGCGATCCTGCCCAACCAGTTCGACAACGCGGCCAACCCCGAAATTCACTACCGCACCACGGGGCCCGAGCTGTGGAAGGCGATGGATGGCCGCATCGACGCGTTCGTGTACGGCTCCGGCACCGGCGGCACGATCTCCGGCGTCGGCCGCTTCCTCAAGGAGCAGGACCCCCACATCCCGGTGATCGCCGTCGAGCCCGCCCGCTCTGCGGTCCTGTCGGGTGAGCCGCGCGGCACGCACCGCTTCCAGGGTATGGGGCCGGGGTTCATCCCCCCGAACCTGGATCGCACCGTGGTCGACCGCGTCATCAAGGTGTGGGAAGAGGACGCCTTTCCCCTCGCGCGCCGGCTCGCACAGGAGGAGGGGCTGTTCGTCGGGATGAGCTCGGGTGGCATCGTCTGGGCCGCGCTGCAGGTCGCGCGCGAGTTGGGGCCGGGGCACCGCGTAGCGACGATTTCACCGGACTCCGGCGCGCGCTACCTCTCGACCGACCTGTTCGCCAGCCCCGAAGCCGAGGCGATGGCGGCGTCACCGGAGCCAGGGCTTTAGCGCCACGGCGCCCACTGGTCCGCCGATGGGTCGCAGTGTCGCGGTGACGTTCCGCGCAGTGCGGTGTTCTATGCGGTCGCTTTTTCGTACCGAATTCAGGAGGCATATTCGTGGCTGGTTTTCTGCTCACCCCCGATCTGCTCGAGTTGGTTGCACGGCGGTTCAAGGCGCTCGCCGAGCCGGCGCGCCTCACGATCTTGGCCGCGTTGCGCAACGGAGAGATGACCGTCTCGCAGCTCATCGAGGAGACGGAGCTGGGGCAGGCCAATCTTTCCAAGCACCTGCAGCTCCTCTTCTCTCTCAATTTCGTGGACCGGCGCAAAGAGGGCCTGTACGTGCATTACCGCCTGGCCGACGAGGACGTCTTTCGCCTGTGCGACATCATGTGCGGCCGACTGGCGCGTGAAGCGGACGTGCGCAGCGAGCTGCTCTCCGCGTCCGCAGATGGCTGACACTCCCGCTACCCCAGCCCCGGCTGTTCACGCTGCCGCGGTGGCGTGATTCCCGTTCAGCTCGCATTGGGCGCCCGACGTCGGTGCGTCTCGTTGAGATCCGTTCGCCCTTCCCCGGGGATTGCACTCGCTTTTCACGGCTCGTACGTTCGGTCCCTCTGGCGCCGCTGGTGGCAAACGGCGGAGGGCGCAAATGCCTTTACAAAACTGCGGAACCCGCGGCAGGGTGGCGGTGGATTGGAGGGGTGGATGGAAACGCTCCTCACACATCAGGTGAATCACGTCGGCCACCTATGCACCGCCCGCCCCGCCCCGCCCGCTCGGCGGCCGCGCTACCCTGCGAGAGGGCCTCGTCACCGGCGCCTTAGGCGCTACCGCCGTCGCCGTCTGGTTCCTGATCGTAGATGCGCTCGCGGGCACCCCGCTGTTCACTCCCTCGGCGCTAGGGGGTGATGCTGTTCGGCGGGGCCGCCGCGCGCCCGAGCCTTCCCCATGTGATCGGCTACACGTTCTTCCACTACGCGGCATTCGCCGCCGTGGGTCTCGCCGCCGCACATTTTACTGGGGTCGCCGAGCGGCAGGGCGCGTTCACCGCGCTGTTCTTCATCTTGTTCGTTGCCTTCGAAGTCGGGTTCTACGGGATGATCGCCGTGT
>JBBSMO010000617.1:0-2129 GCA_038233155.1 Longimicrobiales bacterium | reverse complement strand
TCGAGCAGCCGCACGATATCCGCCGGGTCATGCGCATCGTTCGGCAAGCCCAACAGCTCGCGATAGAGCTCGAATGCCGCGGGAAGCTGGGCGGCGACTACATCTTGCGAAGCGGAGCCGCCTGCCCGCTGCGAAACGGCGGGCGCCGGAGTGAGGGAAACGGCGATGCAGACCATCGCCGCGGCGGATAAGGCGATGCGGGGACAAGAGCGGTATTGCGGCATAGGTGCGCCGGGGTTGCGGGGGGGATGCGATAGCCCTTGCTCAATTTGGTGAACGGAAGGGCCGGGCGGCAACCAGGCAGTCCGGAACTCCAACTGTCCGCAATCCATCCGCAGCCGGCAAACAGTCGATTCTGAAGGGACTGGAGAGGCTGCAGGCAATCCCGGCCTTCGCCGATACTCCCCGATAGAGAGACCCGCTGCTGAACCACATTCTGCTACCCGGCTTTTATGACCGTTCATCATCTGATCAAAGCCACGCCAGTCGTTCTCCCATGGCTGCCGCTCCCGCCGCGCTCGCTGCCCAAGAGCTTTCGGCGCCCCGCGCGGTGAGTCTTGGCGGCGCGTACATCGCGCAGGCGCGCGGCTATGAAGCGTTGTGGGCGAATCCCGCCAATCTCGGTTTGCCAAGCGGCCGGAGCTGGTCGGCCGGGTTCGCACAGATCGGCGGTTCGGCCGCCTCCGAAGGTGTTGCACCTGGCGATTTTCTCGACTTGCTACAGGGTGGAGAGCTGCCGCAGGCACAACGGGAGGCGCTGCTCGCACGGACGCCCCCCGGCGGTGCGGCGCTCGAACTCGACGCGCGTGTTCCGCTGGCGAGTGTGCAGATCGGCGAGTTCGCGGCCGGCGTGGCGTACGGCGCGGCGGCCGAGCAATCGGTAGGGCGCGACCTGATCGACCTTTGGGTGAACGGATACCAGCAGGGCCGCATCGACTACAACGTCGGGAACACCAGCGGCTCCCGCGCGACGTACTGGGATGTCGCCGTCGCTCACGGCCGGCGCGTTGGCCCGCTGAGCATCGGAGCAACCGGGCATCTGTACCGCGGTATCACGCTGACTCGTTCGCGCCTGTTCGAGCCGCAGATCGATGTGATGGCGCGAAGCATCTCCGCAGAATATCGCGAGGTGCTCGCGCGCGACGGCAGCGGGTACGGCATCGACATCGGCGCGGCGTTCGAACCTGCGCCAGGTGTCACCGTCAGCGCGGCTGTCGCGAACGCCTGGAGCACGGTGCGCTGGGACGACCAACTGCGTACGCGCGGCGTCGAGCTGACGGAAGACGAGTTCGGTGCCAGCGAGCGCTACCTGCTCGACTTCTGGCAGGACTTTCTCGACAGCGAGATCGCGGTGGACGCGTCCGCCCCGCCCTCAGTCCCGCTAGTGGCGGACGGGCTCCGGGACGGCGCGGAGTTCCCGCCAACTCTCCGCGCCGGCCTCGGCTACCGGGTGCCGGGTGCGGGCACGCGCATCGAGGCTTCCTATCGCAAAGAATTGTCGGATGGCCGCCTCGGCGCCGGGTGGTCAGAGGCGCTCAGCGCAGGTGTTCAGCAGAAATTGATCTTTCTGACACTCAGGGCAGGTGCCGCGACGGATCTAGATGCGCGCACGCAGCTCGGCGGCGGATTGTCGCTCGGCCCCATCCACCTCGGAATCGCCCGCACCAGCGAGTCGGACCGCGAGGGGTGGACCGCGGCGATCGGACTGGGCACGAGCACGCGCTGACCACAAGCGGCATCACCCCTGCCGCAGCTCCACGAAGTTCCTAACCTTCTTGGCGTCCTTTGCGCCTTTGCGCGACCCCTATACGTGCAATGCGCGAATCACAAGAAGTTGCTCGCGCCAAGACGCAAGAACGCAAAGGGGACGGCACGGCGTGACGCAGAGCGAGAGGAGTGAAGGGCATCATCGCGATGCCCCCCGGCCGTTCTCCGCCCGCGCCATATCGATCAGGAAAGCGTACTGAAACGCGCTCGCCCGAGACCGCTTGGCGCGCGCGGAGGCGCCGCCGTGCCCGGCCTCCATTTCCGTCTTGAGCAGGAGCACATTGTCGCCGGTTTTCATCGCCCTTAGCTTCGCGACCCACTTGGCGGGCTCCCAGTACTGCACCTGAGAGTCGTGCAGCCCG
>JBBSMO010000616.1:0-2135 GCA_038233155.1 Longimicrobiales bacterium | reverse complement strand
CGGTAGCCATCCGCGCCGCGCAGATGTTGGATGTGGAAAGCGGCCGATTGATCCCCGACGCCGTCGTGGTCGTGCGGACCGGCATCATCGAGAGCGCCGGTCCCGGTGCTCCGCCCGCGGGCGTGCCCGTCATCGACCTCGGGGGCCTGACGCTGCTGCCGGGGCTCATCGATGCCCATGTCCATCTTACCGGCGACATCGAGGGGGATTGGACGCGCCGCCCCGTCACCGACGGGCCGGCGGACGAAGCGCTGCGCGGCGCCCGCAATGCGCGCAGAACGATCGAGGCGGGGTTCACGACGGTGCGCGATGTCGGTTCGGGCAGCTTCGTCAACGTCGCTCTGGGCCGGGCCGCAGACCAAGGGCTGATCCCGGGGCCGCGGGTGATCGCCGCCGGCTATTCGCTGGGGATCACCGGCGGCCACTGCGACGTAACCGGCTTCGCACCGGGTATTCTCGAGGGCGACTGGCGGCAAGGCGTGGCGGACGGCGCCGAAGAGGTCCGCAAGGCGGTTCGCTACCAGACCAAGCACGGCGCCAAGGTGATCAAGATCTGCGCGACGGCGGGCGTGCTGTCGTTCGAGGGCCCGGTAGGGGTGCAACAGTTCACGGAAGATGAAATGCGCGCTGCGGTGGAAGAGGCGGCGCGCCACGGCCTCAAGGTCGCCGCGCACGCACATGGCACCGAAGGCATCAAGGCAGCCGTGCGCGCCGGGGTCGCCTCCATCGAGCACGGCTCCATCTTGGACGATGAAGCAATTCGCATGATGAAGGAGCGCGGCACCTATCTCGTGCCGACCTCGTATCTGGCCGACGCCATAGACATGAACGCGCTGCCGCCGCCGATCCGCGCCAAGGCCGAGTCGGTCATCCCCCAGATGCGGGTGAGCCTGGCGAAGGCGATCCGCGCCGGGGTGCCGATCGCGTTTGGTACCGATGCGGCCGTCTTCCCGCACGGTGACAACGCGCGCGAATTCGCCGTCTACGTGCAGCAGGGGATGACACCGCTCGAGGCGATCCGCAGCGCGACGACATCGGCTGCAACGCTGCTGGGGGTAGATGACCGCGGGACCATCGCCACCGGGAAACTTGCGGACCTGATCGCGGTGCGCGGCAATCCGCTCGAGAACGTGCGGGTGCTGGAAGATGTTGCCTTTGTGATGCGCGGCGGCGAGATCATCAAGGCACCGCCGGGGAGCGGTGCGGCTGTCAGCCGCTGACGCGCACGGCGTGCGTAGCATTGGTCCCGCACCTGCACGCTCTGCCCCGCAATATCACCCGTATCAAAATGATTGGGTGACGGCCGCCGCGCCGCGTGTAAGGTTGCGCTCGCTGCAGCACTCTCTCCCGGCTGCAATGCGAACGTTCTCTGGCGCGGGGCGCGGGCTACCCCGCGACCACTCCAGCGATTGATAAGCCGGGATATGAAGTCCATTATCGGTTTGCATTGTGCCGAAACTGCACATGGGTCACAGCGGGCCGGCGCGGGCCCGGTGGGAAAAGCGGCCGCCTGACGATGATGCGACCCTCGCCTTTTCGTACCTCGCGTAATCACGGGTACGGGCGGAAGGCAGCGGAGCTCAGGAACCGCCTGCCGGCAGCGGCAGAAACAGCAAACCCCCGGCAGCGGTTGGTTGCCGGGGGTAAATCGGGGTGCAGATACAAGATGCTTGGGGTGGCTATGCAAGCGCGCCGTCGTGCTAAATGCGCTTGATGCCGCTCGCCGGCTTAGCAGAGAAGCGGCGGCACCGCCGGGAGCCAGATCGGCGCGCGATTACCTGCGCGGGACTGCGACGGGCCACGCAGCTCCGCGCTGCCCGACGCGATTACGCCGCGCGCTTCACCGGCGGGTTGAGTACGGCGCAGAGTTCGTCTGAAAGAGGCACCTGCTCATTCGAGTGTCGCAGGTATGCATCAAGTTCAGGCGATGGCTTCGGTACTGCGCCGGCGGGGGTCAGCCAGAGCTTCAGAAACCCGGCGTAGGCGTCATGTGTCATCGGGGCTGCCTGCGGAGTGCGGGTGCGCGTCTTCATGGATCGTATCCTCGTTCGGGCTTATGGGTCACTGGCGGCGATTGTCGCAGCCGCGAAAAAAATTCGTTATCCGGTGTTCTCGCCCCATCCTAAAGCAACCTG
>JBBSMO010000615.1:0-2135 GCA_038233155.1 Longimicrobiales bacterium | reverse complement strand
GCGGCGGCCATTCCCGAGGTGTTCCTAACGGCCTATGATGCCCTTTTCAAGCAGGGCGAGCTGAAGCGGGGCGAGCGGGTGCTGATCCACGCGGTGGGCAGTGGAGTGGGCACCGCGGCACTGCAGCTCGCGCGCGCCGCGGGTGCCACCGTGCTCGGCACCTCTCGCACCGAATCCAAACTGGCGCGCGCCCGCGAGCTCGGGCTGGACCTGGGCATCGACAGCAGTGCGGAAGATGTCGAGACCGCTGTTCGCCGCTTCAGCGGCGAGGCGGGGATGGATGTGGTCATCGACCTGATCGGCGGCATCACCGTCGAGATGGACCTGCGGCTGCTCGCTCAACAAGGGCGCATTGTGCTAATCGGCACCATGGCCGGCTCGAGCGCGGAGCTCGATCTGCGCGCCCTGATGATCAAACGCGCCTGCATCGTCGGAACCGTGATGCGCTCGCGCCCGCTCGAGGACAAGATCAACCTCGCCAGGAGCTTCTCCCAGGAGGTGCTGCCGATGCTCTCTTCCGGCGAGGTCCGCCCCATTATCGACCGCACCTACCGCTTCAGCGACATTATCGCCGCGCACGAACAGCTCGAATCCAACGAGTCGTTCGGGAAAATCGTCTTGGTATGGTGAATATAGGGAACAGTGAGCAGGGACCGGTGACCCGTGATGCGTGGCCCGAAAACGTTACACGGGGTAGGGGCGAGGCGCCGCCTCGCCCTCCTCTCGGCAGGCGACAATGCAGCGCGAGGCGGTAACAGAATGCTTTCCGTGGATGAAGAATGCCCCGAAGCCCCAAGGGCACCTAGCGAGGCGGCCGGCGATCCGTGCCTTTGTATTAGCGGATTCGAGGCGAGACGGCCGGTGCGGGGGTGGATGATACGGCGCCTGCTGGCGGGGCTGCTTCTATCCGCTGTCGCAGTGCCGGCAGCGGCGCAGGAGCCGGCCGCCGACACATTGCAGGCGGAACAGAGCTTCTGTTTTCAGGCGAGACCGGCGGTCAGTTGCCGCGCGTTTATCATCGCGCAGATGTCCTTGTTTCCCGCCGTGGCATCGTCCGAGGTTCGCGGCACCCGCGGCGGAATCCAGTTCTCAACGCGCGAGCTGGACGAACACTACGATTGGGAGCTGGGTGTCATGGCGAACACTAACGATCGGAGCGCGTGGGGCGGGAGCGCGGGCCTCGGAGTTGCCGGCGACTTTACGCGCCTGTCGCTGAAGGCACGGCACCGCCGCTGGCTGAGCCGGCTTGCCGCCGTAGACGCTGCGGTCGGTTTGGTGCGCTCGGGCCGGCGGGTGCCGGATCGCAATCTTGGCTGCTCCGATATAGTTCCGGGCTACGGGTTGACCGGTGATATTGCCATCGGGTTCGTGGATTGGGCGTCCCTCGCAGCCCGCGGCGACATCATCTGGGCGGAGGGCGGAGAAGGCGCCGCGACGGGCGCCTACGCAGGCATCACTCTCGGCCCGGCGCCTAGCGCAGGCGTCACCACCGGCTTGGCTGTGCTGTTCCTGTTCCTGATTGCGACCAGCCCCGAGTTCTGACCATCGCCGTTAGGCCGTGATAGCGGGTCGGCCGCCCGGCTCACATGGATGCCGCGAGGAACGGCAACGGCAGGGTCGCGCCAAGACGCCAAGACCGCAAAGGGAGATGCGCCCCCCGCGGGCGAGGCGGGCACCGTCCGTCGCCCCCCCCGCCGGGGGAACGATCCCCTCCGCGGGCCTGTTCCCTGTTCTTCGCCCTGCGGGCTCAGTGGCCTCGCTGCGCTCGGTTCCCTGTTCTCTGTTCCCTATCCGTCCGGATTCAAGATCCGGTCGATCTCGGCGCGCGCGTCCAGCAGGTGCAGACGCGTGGTACGATCGCGGGTGCGGGAAATAGCGCGCCGCAGCTCGGCGTCCAAATCCATCAGCTCGCCGCGCAAGAGAGCCCGTGCGTCGGGCACCTGGCGGGTCCCGCCGATGGTGATGCGCCCGCCGCCGGGCAGCGGAATGCTCCGCGTGGGGGACGGCCGCGGGTTGATCTTCTCACCCAGCATCTCGATGTACTCGCGCTGCAGATGGCGCCGGAACGCAGTGATGTTCGGGCTGCCGCTGCCGAGTTCGCTCCAGACGCCTTCGCGCACATCACCCAAGAACAT
>JBBSMO010000614.1:0-2151 GCA_038233155.1 Longimicrobiales bacterium | reverse complement strand
GGTCGAGGTTGCCGGCGTGATACCAAGAGTTCACGCTTCCTGCGAGTTCCTCGAGGTAGGAGCAAACGGTGTGCGGTGCGTGTTGGGCAGCCGCCGCGGAAACGGCGTCCGGAAAGCGAAGCAGCGTCTTGATTAGCCCGGCTTCGGCTGGGTGCCTCAGCCGCTCGAGCCCCGCGCCCGCCGCTAGGATTGCATCGGCTGCGACCCCGGCGCGGGCGAAAATCGAGCACATTCGCGCGTGGGCGTACTGAACCTTGTAGACCGGGTTCTTGTCGGAATGGTCAAGCGCCAGCTCGATGTCGAAAACGAGTTGGGCTTCGGCGCGCCTCATTAGAAAGAAATAGCGGGCGACGTCTACGCCGACTTCGGTGAAGAGGTCGCGCAGCGTCACGTAGCCACCGGCGCGCTTCGAGAACTTTTCTTCTTCACTGCCGCGCATCACCGTCACCATTTGGTGAAGCACGTAGTCGGGATAACCCGCCGGGATGCCGAGGGCCTGCACGCCGGCCCGCACCCGCGCCATAGTGCCGTGGTGATCGGCGCCCTGCACATTGATGGCGCGGCGGAAACCGCGCTCCCACTTGGTGCGGTGGTAGGCTACATCCGGGAGAAAATAGGTTGCCGCACCGGAGCTTTTCAGCATTACCCGGTCTTTGTCGTCGCCGAAGCGAGTGGTGCGCAGCCAGAGCGCGCCCTCGTCGCGGTAGGTGAGCCCGGCTCCGTCCAGAGCGGCGACGGTTTGCTCGACGCGGCCATCGTCGTACAGCGAAGACTCGCGATAAAAGCTGTCGAAGCGGACGCGGAAGCCCGCCAGATCTTTTTCGATCTCCTCCATGAGATGGTCAACGGCGAAGCGCCGGATCACGTCGAATCCCTCTTCCGTCAGCTCGCCTGCGAACCGGTCCCCCTCCGCCTCGCGCAGCCCGGCAGCCAGCTCGGTGATGTACTCGCCATGATACCCATCTTCCGGAAATCGGGTGTCTCGCCCGGCCGCCTGCTGGTACCGCGCCCAAACGCTGCGGACGAGGCGGTTGATCTGCTCGCCCGCATCGTTGTAGTAGTACTCGCGGGTGACCGCGAACCCAGTCCACGACAGCAGCTCGGCGATGGCATCACCCAGCGCTGCCTGGCGCCCGTGGCCGGGGTGCAGCGGCCCGGTGGGATTGGCCGACACGAACTCGACCATGACTTGCTCGCCCGCCCCGGTTGCACTGCGGCCGAAGGATTCGTCCTCTGCCAGGATGCGCTCGAGGCCGTCGTGCAGCAGCTCGCCAGAGAAGCGGAAGTTGATGAACCCGGGCCCGGCGACTTCTGCGGAGGCGAGGCCCGCAGCGGCCAAGTCGAGCCGCCCGATCAACTCTTCCGCGATCTGCCGCGGCGGGCGCCGCAGCGACTTGGCGTGGATCAACGCCACATTCGTCGCCAGATCCCCGTGGTCGGAGTTGCGCGGGCGTTCAAGACCCACCTCGCCCGCTTCGGTGACACCCATCTCCCGGAGTGCCGCCTCGATGGCTTCTTGAAGTGTTTCGGTTGCAATCACGCGTCCGACGCGCCCTTGGAACCCGATGAGCCGGAGGAGTTGGCGGGGCCGCTGCCGCTGGCAGGGGCCGGGCTGCTGCCAGAGCCAGACGAATCAGCCGAGCTGTTCTTGGCAGATGACGTACCCTCTCCCGTCTTGGCCTTGCCGCCACTGTCGCCCGAGCCGGACTCTTTCTTCTCCGCCTTCTTGTACCCTTCGCTGCGATAGTCGGTTATGTAGAAGCCGGACCCCTTGAACAGGAAGCCGGCACCACCAGAAAGGCGGCGTTCGGAGGTGGAGCCGCACTCGGGGCACTCGGCCCCCGGCTCATCGGACATGCGCTGGACCTTCTCAAAATCGTGCGCACACGAGGTGCAGCGGTACTCGTACGTCGGCATAGCAACTGTGCAGGCGGGTTGTGGTCGAGTTCAGTCTGGGACCGGCGAAAATAGCCGCAGACGCCGTAGCAGGCAACGGAGAGTGGCTGTCACGCCGGTTGGTACGTTCCCCACTCGGCTCGCAGAGTGTCGCTGATTTCGCCCAGCGTCGCCATTGCCTTGACGGCGTCTACAATGGGCGGCAACAGGTTATCGCCGCCTTTCGCAGCCATGCGTATAGCGCCGAGGCGTTCG
>JBBSMO010000613.1:0-2159 GCA_038233155.1 Longimicrobiales bacterium | reverse complement strand
TGTCTTGCGCAACCCCGTCGCGAAGCTCTCCTTCGGCTCCCACTCCAGCTCGCGGCGGATTTTGGCCGCGTCAATCGCATAGCGTTGGTCGTGGCCCGGCCGGTCTGCGACAAAGGTGATGAGCTCGCTCGAGGGGTCCCGTTTCGGGTCGGGCGCCAGCTCGTCGACGAGCGCGCAGATCTGCCGCACCACCTCGAGGTTCTGCATCTCGTTGCCGCCGCCGATCGCGTAGGTTTCGCCCACGGCACCGCGGTCGAGCACCGTTAGCAGCGCCCGGGCGTGATCGTCCACGAAGAGCCAGTCGCGGATGTTCTCGCCGCGCCCGTAGACGGGGAGCGGCTTGCCCTCAAGCGCGTTCAGGATCATCAGCGGGACCAGCTTCTCGGGGAACTGGTACGGCCCGTAGTTGTTCGAGCAATTGGTGATAATGGCCGGCAGCCCGTACGTGCGGTGCCACGCCCTCGCCAGATGGTCCGACCCCGCCTTGCTCGCCGAGTATGGTGAGCTGGGGTCGTATGCCGTCTCCTCGGTGAAGAAGCCGTCGCTGCCCAGCGAGCCGAACACCTCATCCGTCGATACATGGATGAAGCGGAACGCCGCCCGCGCCTCGTCGTCCAACCCTTGCCAGAAGCGGCGTGCCTCATCGAGCAGGGTGAAGGTTCCCGCTAGATTCGTGCGGATGAAGTCGCCCGGCCCGTCTATCGAGCGGTCCACGTGCGATTCCGCCGCCAAGTGGATCACGGCGCGCGGCTGGTGCTGGCCGAAGATGCGGCGCAGTTCCGCGGCGTCGCAGATGTCGACCCGCTCAAAGCGGTGGCGCGGGTCATCGCCCGCCTCGGCCAGCGAATCGAGATTGCCGGCATACGTCAGCTTGTCCACGTTGACTACGCGGTGCTCCGTATCGCGGATCAACGTGCGCACGAGGGCGGAGCCGATGAAGCCAGCGCCGCCGGTAACGAGAATGGTCAAGAATCGGAGATCAGCGTACGGAATAGCCGTGATAAGTGTGTTGCAGCGAGCGAAGCATAGCAGGGAGCGGGAGATCGGGCAATCGAAAGGTTCCAGCTATGGCAACTCACTCTAAGGCCAAGGCAATCGCTTCCGATTCCCCGGGTCCGAGAACGAGCGAGAGCTCGGCTGCGCGCCGCGAGACCCTGAGTTGGACGACCTTGAGCCATGACGGCGCATAACCGACTTCGCGCAACACTGCAGGTGGAGCGAGTATTTCAGTGAAAAGGTGGGGGAAGAGATCGAGTTGGCGAATTCGCTCGAAGGCAATCAAGCAGCTCGAATCGGCCACAACGGTCTCGCTCAGAATTCGACCTCGGCTTCGAGTTCCTCCGGCGTATAGTTGATCACTGCAACCTCGTAATGGTCCAACACATCCACGAACTCGCGGACCGTGAGTCCCGCCAGCACCGCGGCCTGTCCTAGCGAAATCCTCTCTAGTTCGAAAAGTTTCACCGCCGCCACGGTTCGTACCTCCTCAGCCGAAACGTTCGGCGGCAATGTGATCCGCACCTCGGCAGTGCCCATGGCGAGTCTCCGGTTGAATTCTGTGCCGGTCAGCCGATGTTACTCCAGCACCCGTCTTCCTACACCCCGGCGAGGAAACGCGTTCGATTCTCTCGCCACAGACGGCGTGGTGGTGCAGCAGCCCGTGCTCGGAGCGGAGGAACAACGATCCGTTTATCCGCGCTCCGCACTGGCTTCCTCGTTCGGTGGTGCTGAAGGCACGGATCCCGGGATGTGCGCCAAAACCCTGCGCCAGAAGTAGCGGGTGTGGCCGGCGATCGGCAAGGTGTCGATCTCGCGCCGGAGCGCGTCGATTACGAGCAGCGAGACCTCGAACGCAAACGCTCGTTCCGGCCATCGTACCCTTGGTCCAGATCGTACGTTCAGCGCGTCCCGCCGCCCGCCGCGCCGTCAAGGATCTCCTGCGCGCGCTCCTCGCGCCCGGCGCCGAGCTGCTCGACCTGCGCCTCGATGGCCGCGCCGCGCTGCTGCGCGTTGCGCCGCGCGAACTCGTCGCGGGCATTTATCTGCGACTGGAAGCCAGCCGAGTAGAGGTTCACGATCCCCCAGGCGCCGAAGAGCACGAGCGCGAGCAGCAGCAGACGGGTCAGCCAGGTTTGCATGGTAACGTAGTGATGCAGGAC
>JBBSMO010000612.1:0-2160 GCA_038233155.1 Longimicrobiales bacterium | reverse complement strand
TTTCTTCCAATCGATCTGCCATGAGAATTCTTCAGGATAAATCCCGCGCGTGGGTACGGCTTGCCGTTCTGCTGTTGGGAGCGGGTGCTATACTGATGCCCCGTCCCGCCGTTGGCCAGGCTGGCGATGGCGTAGCACTTTTCGCGAGCATGGCTTCTCTCGAGATCGCTTCGGACAAGTTCGCGGTCGTCATCGACCTCGAGCACAACCGGCTGCACTTCCGCAAAGGCGGCGCCGTGCTCTGGTCGGCCATCATCGGGACAGGCACCGGGCTCACCCTGCGTGAGGGTGATGACGAGTGGGACTTTTCGACGCCGCGCGGCGAGTTCCAGGTGCAGTTCAAGGAGATCAATCCCACCTGGGTAGTGCCGGATTGGCACTTCATCGAGCAGGGGGTGCCCGTGCCGCCGCCAAATCACCCCAGCCGCAGAATTCCGGGCGGGCTCGGCGCGGCAGCAGTGTACCTGGGCCACGACCTCGCGATTCACGGCACGGATAAGCCCGAGCTTCTCGGCCAGCGGGTGTCGCACGGCTGCATCCGCATGTCCAATCGGGATGTGATGCGCCTCTTCCACAACGTGCAGGTGGGCACGCCGATTTACGTAGTGGGCGAACCCAAAGCCCCGACGCCCGAACCAGCCGCGCGCAGGGGCGGAAACGCCGCCCGCCGCCCCGCAACTGTTGCCGACCCGCGCCTGAAGCAGCCCACCTCCGAGTTGCTCCAGCGGCTGGATGACGAGCTCTGGGACGCCGCCGGTGACGGCGCCGCCGACTGGCCCGCTACCGCCAGCGTCCTGCTAGACCGCGGCCTCGAGGGTGATGCCGCCGCACTTCGGGGGATGCTCGGGCTCGCGACTTCGGCAGCGCGCGACGATACCGAATGGGAGTTCCGCACCTTCACCGCGGATGCGTTCTCGCGCGGCGCGCGCCCCGTCCTAGACGCGCTCGGCACCATGCCCCGAAGCGATCGCGCACGCGTCGCCCGCGCGATCATTGACGGCACGCTCGCTCTCTTTCCCGGGACGCTTGCGGATCCCCGGCTGCCATGGCCGTCGGACCGGCTGCACCCCGGCCAGCTCTCCTCGCGGGAGCGCCGCGGGTTGGAGGCGCTGCGCTCCGCGGAAGAACCGCATCGCGAGCGGGCCCAAGCCGCTACCTGAGCTGGGGGCAGCGCTGGAGTCGCCCGATATTCAGGAGGGTCTGCGCTCCGTCCTCGCGGCTCCCCGCGGGAGCGGGCCAGCTTGGCGGTCTGCCTGGAACGAATGGATTGCCGCTCCGGCCGGTGATGTGTTGGCGTTCACCCGCCGCTCGGGCCGCGCGGTGCGCCGTCACCTTCGCCTTCGCCGCAGGGGCCAACCCAGAATTGTAGCCTATCACGGGCACGGCACCGAGCGGGTACTGTACCTTCGAGGCCGGGTGCTCGAAAACCTGCCGTTAGGTACTGTCGCCGCGGCGGACCGGCCGATGCGCAACCTAGCCAACACCCTCCGGCGCGCGTTCCCGAACCCCGTTCCGCACGCGCTGGTGCGCGCTCGTGCCGCGGGCACCGAGCGGGAGGAAAAGGCGGACGACGAAGGCTTCTTTTCCATCGAGTTGGCGTTGCCAGAGCCGCTCGATAACCCGGAGCGGTGGTACCCGGTCGAACTCGAGCTGCTCGAGCCGCCCGCTGCGCCGCCGGTGCGGACCACGACCGACGTGTTGATCCCGCCCCCAAGCGCCCGCTTTGCGGTGATCAGCGATATCGATGACACTGTCGTCCGCACCGATGTTACCAATTGGCTGCGGATGGCGCGCACCGTCCTGCTGACCAACGCCCACAGCCGCATGCCCTTTACGCATGTCGATTCTCTCTACCGCGCGCTGCGCGGCGGTGCCAGCGGCGACGAGCACAACCCGATCTTCTACGTTTCCAGCAGCCCGTGGAACTTTCACGACCTGCTCGAACAGTTCATGGATCTACACGGCGTCCCGCGCGGGCCCCTCTTCCTGCGCGACTGGGACATCTCCGCCCGCCGTCTCTTCGGCCTTGTAGACCACGAATCGCACAAGCTCTCGCTGATCCGCGCACTGCTCGATACCCACCCGGATCTGCCCTTTGTTCTGATCGGAGACAGCGGCCAGCAGGACCCCGAGATTTATCGTGAGGTTGTGCGCGAATAC
>JBBSMO010000611.1:0-2161 GCA_038233155.1 Longimicrobiales bacterium | reverse complement strand
GGACGGCGTTTGCACGCTGACGTTGAACCGGCCGGAGCGGTTGAATGCGGTGAGCCTGCCGCTCTACGAGGCGCTCGCGCGGGCGTTGCGCAGGCTGGAGAGCGACGACGCCGTTCGTGCAGTCGTGTTGACGGGCGCTGGCCGGGCGTTCTGCGCGGGGGCGGACCTGAAGGCTCATGCGGAGCGGGCGCTCGAGAGGAACGAGCGGAAAGCGTATGCGCGGGCGGCACAAAAGGCGAACTTGGCGCTGCAGCGGGTTTCCAAGCCGGTGATCGCGGCGGTCAGCGGTGCGGCCGTGGGTGCCGGGCTCGAGCTTGCACTCTCCTGCGACCTGATTGTCGTGGCGGCCGATGCGAAGCTGCGGCTTCCGGAGATCGCCCTTGGCACCTTTGTCGGGGGCGGGGTGATGCGGATCCTGCCGCAGCGGGCGGGGCTCGCCCGGGCGAAAGAGATCATCTTCCTAGGAGATTTCTTCTCAGGTGAGCAGGCGGCGGAGTGGGGCCTTGCAAACCGTGCGGTTCCGCAAGAAGCGGTGGCCGCTGAAGCGCGCTCTCTCGCCTTGCGCCTAGCTGCCAGGGCACCGGTTGCCCTGGCGAGGGCGAAGACACTCTTCCGCAAAGCGGCGAATGCCCCCATGAGGCGGGTCATGCAGTGGGAAGAGGAGGCGTTGGTGGATTGCATGGCGACGAGCGACTGGATCGAGGGAATTGCCGCCTTCCGCGAAGGCCGCCCCCCGGTTTACACCGGCGCGTGAAGAATAGAAGGCGAGGATGAGCCACCCGCTCGACGCCTTTTTTCGTCCGCGCGCGGTTGCGATCGTCGGCGCCTCCCGAAACCCTGCAAAGCGCGGGTTCCAGGCGGTGCGTGCGCTGATAGAGAGTGGGTACCGCGGGCAGATCATCCCGGTCAACCCCGCGGGTGGCGAGCTGCTAGGCCTGCGGCTCTTTCGAAATGTGTCTGAGGCCGGTGACGAGATCGATCTAGCGCTCATCTGCACCCCCGCCCCGACGGTTCCCGAAGCGCTCGCGCGGTGCGCCGAAGCTGGCATTCCAGCGGCGGTCGTATTGGCGGTCGGCTTCGGCGAGAGCGGCGCTGAAGGCGCGCGCATCGAGCAGCAGATCCGGGACATCTGCGCGCGGACGGGTATCCAAGTGATAGGACCCAATACGTCGGGGCTGCTGAACCCGCATCTGGGTCTGAACCTGATCGGAGTGCGTGGCGTTCGGGTCGGCGGCGCGGCTCTGATCGCGCAGTCCGGAAACCTCGCTCTTGCGCTGATGACCGAAGATGCCCGCGCCCGCCAGGTCGGCTTTTCCGCCGTCGTCGGGGTCGGGAATGAGACTGATGTCGGCTTCGGGGAACTCGTCGAGTATTTCTCCCGTGACGAAACGACCCGCGTCATCATCGTGCATGCCGAGGGAATGCGGGATGGCCGCGCATTTTACGATGCCGCCAGGCGTGCGGTTGCGGCGAAGCCAGTCATTGCACTCAAAGGCGCGCGCACGGAGCAGGGCGGGGTGGCGGCACGGTCCCACACAGGGGCGCTCGCTGGATCATACCCGACATTTGCCGCTGCTCTGAAGCAGGCCGGTGTGATCGAGGTCCTCCGCTCGGATGAACTGCTCGCTGTAGGCGCGGCATTGGCCGCCCAACCTCCCTCGCGCGCGGGCGGAATAGCCATCATCTCGGATGGCGGCGGCCACGCCGCAGTCGCCGCGGACACCTTCGCACATCACCGGGTTCCGCTTGCGACGCTCTCCGCCCGCAGCCGCGAACGGCTTCGAAATCTGCTCGGTGCGGCAGCCGCGGTTTCCAACCCGGTCGACCTGGCTGGCGCCGCTGACCGCTCTCCCGCCGTCTTCGCCAAAGCAGTCGAAATCGCCGCTGCTGATCCTGGGGTGGGTGTTGTATTGGTTGCCGGGCTATTTGGCGGGTACGCCTTGCGCTTCGATTCCTCACTGGCGGATGGGGAGGCAGCAGCCGCGGATCTCATGGCCGCAGCACCGGCGAGCGCTGGTGTGCCGCTGGTCGTTCACTCTCTGTACGAGCACGCCGGCACCGCGGCACTCGAGCGGCTTAGAGAAGCCGGAGTTCCGGTCTGCGGTTCGCTCGAAACCGCCTGCCGGTGCGCGGCTGCGCTGGTTCAGCGGCGTGACGCGCT
>JBBSMO010000610.1:0-2166 GCA_038233155.1 Longimicrobiales bacterium | reverse complement strand
GGGGCTCTCGGATTCGAGATTCCTGTTCGTTCCCGGGATCGAGTACGAATGCGAACGCGGGATGCACGTGGTCGGGTACGGGGTGACGGCTCCCGTGGCCACCGATGACCCGCAGGAGGTGTTCGCTCACATTCGCGAGGCGGGTGGCGTTTCGGTGATCGCACACCCGCGGGACGACATGTTCGGGTGGATCGACGGATTCGAAGTCCTGCCCACGGGAATCGAGACGTGGAGCTCGAAATACGACGGTCGTTACGCCCCCAGAGCGCGCACCTTTCGCCTGCTGCACGAGCTGCAGCGGCGCGAGCCCCGGCTGCGGGCTTTCTGCGGCGTGGATCTGCACTGGCGGAATCAGTACCGGCGGCTGCGGACCGAGGTCCACTGTGACGCGTTGCGGTCCGACCAGATCGTCGAGGCGTTGGCCCGGGGACGCTTCGTCGGGATCAAGGGCGATCTGCGCCTCCCCTCCAGCGGCGCCCTCCCGGAGAAGACCTTGGAACAGTTCGACAGCATGAACCGGCGCTCCGCCCGGCTCCGCACGCTGGCCCGGCTGGCGAAGGGTTGGGTGAACCGTACCGGCGCCACCCTTCCGGCGCCGCTCAAGGCGCAGGTGCGGCGGATCTTCTGATGAGCCAGACAGGCATGGCCTGGCTGATGTACCACGAGCTCGCCTCCCCCGGCAGGCCGACCTGCCGACAGGATCCCGGCTACCTGCGCTACGTGGTGGAGGAACACGACTTCCGCGCACAGATGGCAGCATTGCACGCAGCGGGCTTCCGGGGAATCAACGCGGGACAGGCGCTGCAAGCGCCCGCGAACGGAGAACCGGCAGCGGTGATCACCTTCGATGACGGCAGCGAGACCGACCTGCTCATCGCCGCGCCCATTCTGCGAGAGTTCGGCTTCGGCGCCACCTTCTACGCCGTGGCCGGCTTCGTGGGCCGCCCCGGATACCTTTCCGCTGAGCAGCTGCGCGATCTGTTGGCCGCCGGTTTCGAGGTGGCAGCCATTCCGTCACCCATCCTTACCTGGCGGACCTCCCCGAAGTGAAGCTGCGGGGAGAGATCTTCGAGTCCAAGGAGCGACTGGAACAGATCACCGGCGCGCCGGTCGAGCACTTCTCCTGCCCCGGGGGTCGCTGGACGCCGGGCGTCTCCCGGCTCGCTCGGGAAGCGGGTTACTCGTCGGTAGCGACCAGCCGGGTCGGGATGAACTCCCCGCGTACGGATCGTTTTCGTCTCTCCCGCATCGCCGTGCAGCGCGATACGGACGCGGCGGCGGTGACACGTGTCTGCCGGGCGCGGGGGCTCGCGGTGCAGAGGAGCCGCTACGTTATGCTGTCGGCCGCGAAGCGTCTGCTCGGGAACACGCTCTATGAGCGCATCCGCACCGGTGCGCTCGGGAACGGATGACAAGCATGGGGAATGCAGTTGCGCGCCGCGATCTTCCGGCTTGCGGAGAGGCTGCAAGGAATCCTGCGACGGCGCGGTCGTGCTCGATCGGGTAGCGCTGGTCTGCGCGTTCGGCCTCGCCGCGATCTGGATCCTGTATCCGCTGGTGATCGCCGGGATCGCTGCACTCCTCCCCGCGCGTACCAGGGAGGGGGAGGGGACCGGCACGACCTCGCGAGACACATCGGTCTCGGTAGTGCTCGCCACCCGGGAGTCACCCGCGGTGATCCGCGCTCGCGTGGAAGACCTGCTCGCCGGTGAAGCGCTGACCGCGACCGACCAGGTAGTGGTCGCGCTCGACCGGCGCGGGAGAGCGGACGACGGGGAGGAGTTCGCGGTGGAGGATCCCCGGGTGGTGGTGGTATGCGCCGACGAACCGGGTGGGAAGGCGGCGGCTCTCAATGCCGGCGTACGCGCCGCTAGCGGGCAGGTGCTGGTCTTCGCCGACTCGCACCAGCGGTTCCATCCCGCGGCGATCGCGCGGCTCGGCAGGGCCTTCGCGGATCCTGAGGTGGGCGCCGCTTCAGGGAGTCTCCAGCTGGTGACCCCCGAGGGGCCGCGCTCGCCGGTCGAATGGTACTGGAGATTCGAGCGCTGGCTGCGGCGGGCGGAAGCGCGCATCCATTCGACCGTCGGAGTCACCGGGGCGATTCATGCAGTGCGCCGCTCGCTCTGGCAGCCGCTTCCTGCCGGACTGATCCTCGACGACGTCTTC
>JBBSMO010000609.1:0-2169 GCA_038233155.1 Longimicrobiales bacterium | reverse complement strand
CGTCGAGGTGTGGCAGCAGCCAGTTCGAGACCGCTAGGTAGTAGCGCAGCAGATCCCCTTTGGTGATATCCAGATCCGGCCAGAACGGCTTGCGCAAATTAGTCAGCCGCACCCGGTGCCGCCCGATCTTCAGCTCGCATTCTTTGCGGTCGCGCGGGATGATGTCCGGCGTTGCGTCCGCGGCGGATACGCTCGCGTGGGGCGGCTTCCGTTTGTGCGCCATGGTCAGGCTAGCTGTGGCAGCCGCGGCGGGCGCTTGCCCCGGCGCACCGCCCCGCGCACCGGGATGTACTCCAGCTCTTCGCCCGAACGAGCCGCCCGCAAGAGCAGCCCGCCGCGGCTCATGTCGCCGCGGCCGACGAAGTCCGCGGGGAAGAGCAGGCGGTCGCCGAACGTGTTTCCGAGGACGTCGATGTACTTGCCGGACGCGACGCTGCCGAGCAGCACGACCCGGCCATCCGGGCCGATTGCATCCGCGAGTATCGCCGCATCTGCCTCGAGCGGGCGGCGGTACTCCGGATCACCCGCGTCGATGTCCCTCGCGGCGAACTCCTCGAGATCCCGCAGCCGCACGGCCTCGCCCGCCCGCAGCAAGCCGCGCGTAGGGGTGATCACGTACACGCCGCCAGCGGCCGGTGATCTCGCGAAGGTCCGCGCATAGGTCAGCTTGCCACGAAAGTAGAGCCCGCTGATGAAGCTGAACACCTCGCCAAGCGTCGGCGGGTTATCCTCTCCGCGCAGGCGTAGCGCCAGCGGAGACGAGGCGCCCGCTCGGCGCAGCATCGCCGCGCGCTTGCCGCCGCAGAAGGCGGGAGACAGGAGGAACAACTGGGTAGCCGACATGGTTCGCCGCAGCCGCAAGGAACTTGCCGGGCAGGGACCGGCCCCTTGGAACGCGGGAAGCATGAGGATGTGTTCGAGTAAGTCATTCGTGTAACTGGAGGAATACGGGCGGTCCGCGAGGTGGAATCGGAACATTGCCGGCGCGTGCGGAACGAAGGGCAGATTGCTCTCGCAAAGGCGTCAAGCAAAGCCGGGGTGGCTTGTTTTCCGCCGCGGCTGCCTACCCGCGGAGTAGCTTAGCGCCCTGGCGGCTTGGCGTTTATTGTGCCGGGGGATAGTATTGGACGACGCCCTCTCCTCGATCCTTGAACGCTGGCGAAGTCTATGGCTCGTAGAACCCGCTCCGTGCTGGACCGCCGCACCTTTCTCCGCCGTGCCGGCGCTCTGGGGGGTGCCGCGCTGTTCGCCAATCCGCTAGAGGGCTTAGCCGCCTGGAACGGCATCACCCCGGAAACCGCTATAGTGCGGCGGGTGGGGCTCGGTTCGGGCGGCTACGGCGACCTATTCGACCGGGCCGGGTACGGCGAGCTGCTGATCCCCGACGGGTTCACCGTGGTCAAGCTCAGCCAAACGCGAACGCCGTCGCAAGCAGACGCAGCGTTCACCGTTCCGCAGGCCTTCGACGGGATGGCGGCCTTCCCGCTGCCGAACGGCAACATCCGGCTGATCCGCAACCATGAGATTCGCGACCCGGCCGAGATGGTGTCGCCGATTGGAACCCGCCCGTACGACTCGAAAGGTGGCGGAGGGACTACCTCGCTCGAGGTGGCGGTTCAGGGAAGCGGAGCGGGGAAGGAGGTGCGGCTGCTCCGCGAATATGTGAGCCTGAGCGGCACCCATGTCAACTGCGCCGGCGGCCCTACCCCGTGGGGCAGTTGGCTGTCGTGCGAGGAAACCACGGAGGGTCCCACACCCATCCGCGACAACGCGGGCAACGTAGTCGGGGGCGGGCGGGAGAGAGCGCACGGCTACGTCTTCGAAGTGGCGGCTGCGGCGACGGAAGAGGTCGAGCCGGTGCCGCTCAAGGCGATGGGCCGCTTCGTTCACGAAGCAGTAGCGATCGATCCGGAAACGGGCATCGTATACGAAACCGAGGACCGGCTCTTCGATGCCCGCAACCCTGAGCTGCTCCCCGGCGCCGGCTTCTACCGCTTCATCCCCAACACACCGGGGCAGCTCGCTGCGGGCGGGCGGTTGCAGATGCTCGCTGTGCGCGACCGGCCCAACTACAATACCGCCTTTGGCCAGACACCGGGCATGGTGCTGCCGGTCACCTGGGTAGACATCGAAGACCCGGACCCAGCAGAGGCGGAAACCGAGCCGTCT
>JBBSMO010000608.1:0-2170 GCA_038233155.1 Longimicrobiales bacterium | reverse complement strand
GCTCCTAATCCTGTACGGCACGGTAGCAGATCGCCGGCTTGAATCGTACGAAAAGCTCCCCGAGTTCGAGGCGCTGCCCCGGGTACGCTCCGTCGCCTACCGCACGGGCGCTCTGCCCCACTGGGAGGAGCCGGATCAGGTCGCCATCGAGATCCTGCGCTTCCACGAATCACCCGGCCACCCCACGGATGACCCGCTGTCTCACCTTCCCATGACCGAGGCCGTATGATTCCTGCGGTCCGTGCGGCCGGCATCGTCCCGCTGCTCGCCCTTTCTGTCGCAGCCTGCGGCGCCGGTGACGACGATGCCGCGGATGCTGGCGGAGTATCCGCCGTCGGGCAGGGGCTGTCCCCCGAGCAGATCGAAAGCCGGGTCGAGCCGATGTCGCCCGAAGCAGCGGAGTCGCTGGGAATCATCGATTCGACCATCCACATCGCGAACCCCGCCGGGCCGGATACCATGCCGCCCCCGGACAGCATCCCCCCCCGGCAGCAACTGAACGCTGAACCGGTGGCGGACAACTACCAAAGGAGAAGTGCGTGAATAGCATTGTATGTGTGAAGCGGGTGCCGGATACCGAGGCCCGCATCCGGATCGCAGCCGACGGCGTCAGCATCGATCCCGGTGGGGTCAAGTTCGTGCTTAACCCCTACGACGAGTTTGCACTGGAGGCGGCTCTCAAGCACAAGGAGGCTGCGGGCAGCGGAGAAGTTCACGCAATTTCCCTGGGGACGGGAGACAGCGCCGAAACACTCCGCACCGCTCTAGCCATGGGCGCGGACAAGGCCACTCTGCTCAAGTCAGATCGCGTACCTGCCGGGCTCGCAGCCGCCAAGGTGCTGGCGGAAGAGATCCGCGGTGCCACCTTCGACCTGCTCCTGTTCGGCATGAAAGCCGTGGATGATGATCTGCAGGCGGTCGGGCCCATGGTGGCCGAGCTGCTCGATTTGCCCGCCGCTACCCAAGTTACCGAGTTCACGAGCGAAGGTGGCAAAATCACCGCCCACCGCGAGGTCGAGGGCGGCACCGAAGTCGTCGAGCTGAACACTCCCTGCGTGCTTACCATTACCAAGGGAGCGTACGAACCCCGCTACGCTTCGCTCAAGGGGATCATGGCAGCGAAGCGCAAACCGCTCGAGGAAAAGGAGGTAGAGCCGGCGGACGAGGGCGCCACCATCCGCGCCCTTGCTATGCCGCCCGAGCGGCAGGAAGGCCGCATCGTCGGCGAAGGCGCGGATGCGGTGCCTGAGCTGCTGCGCCTCCTGCGCGAAGAGGCAAAGGTGCTTTGAAGCTTCGTCGTTGCCGCACGGGCGCTGCCGGGCGTGACGTGTTCATCCCCTTCCGGCCGTTCGAGCGGCGGGTAGCCGGCTGCCCGCGCTTTTCTTACCAATTGGAGAATTGACATATGCCAGGAATTTTCGCGTTCGCCGAGACCCGCGAGGGCGAGCTCCACAAGGTCGCTCATGAGGTAATTTCGGCCGCGCGCGCTGTGGCGGATCAGATGGGCACCGAGGTGCACGCCGTGGTGCTCGGGCCGCCAGCGGTCGCGAGTGCGGCCGCTGATCTCGGCAAGTACGGTGCAGACAAGGTTTTCGTCGGCACTTCAGACGCATTCGAACATTACTCGGCGGAGGGATACACGACGATTCTCGCCGGCTTCATCAAAGAACACGGCTGTGACGTCGCCATCTTCCCGGCGACCGCCCTCGGCAAGGATCTAGCGCCCCGGGTCGCCGCACGGTTGGGTGTGGGCTACGCCGCCGAATGCACCGAACTGGCCGTGAGCGAAGGAGCGCTGGTCGCCACGCGGCCGATGTACGCCGGCAAGGCATTCGCGGAGATCGGCTTCCCCGACAAGCCGGCAGTGGCATCGCTGCGCCCGAACGCCTTCCCGATAGTTGAGAAACCAGCCGCCGGTGAAGTGCAGACGCTCGATATCTTGCTAGACGCAGACGGCTTCGGCGCGATCGTCCGTGAAGTGCGGGCCGCGGCTGGCGAAAAGCTGGATGTTGCCGAGGCTTCAATCATCGTGTCTGGCGGCCGCGGGCTCCGCGAGCCCGAGAACTTCAAGCTGCTCGAAGAATTGGCCGATGCGCTGGGCGGGGCTGCAGTCGGCGCTTCTCGCGCCGTCGTGGACGCCGGCTGGCGCCCGCACGCGGAGCAGGTCGGG
>JBBSMO010000607.1:0-2177 GCA_038233155.1 Longimicrobiales bacterium | reverse complement strand
TACACGCACATCCCGGTCTCGATCCGGTCGTCCAACTCCGCGCGCAGGGCCCGGTTGGTCGGTCGTCTTCGCACGAACGCTCCCGCTTTCGGGACGCAGCGGCGGGCGCGCATTCTGGTGCGGCCCCACCCCCTGTGCAAGCCTGTTGCGGCGGCGTCGCGGCACCGCGCACCTGGCACTTCGGATGCTACCCCGCTGTCGCCAGAACGGTGCCACGCATCCGGAGTGCGGTACGGGACGTGCCACCTCCAATCTGATCCCTCCAGCCCGCTGAGGCCGATGGTCGCCGTTCTCCTTTTTGCGCTGGCCCTTCTGGCGACCACGCTCCTTTCGGAGCGAATGGAACGGACGGCGCTCTCCGGCACGGTGCTCTTCCTCGCCGTTGGCTTCTTGGCGGGCGACGGCGCGCTCGGCGTGCTACACGTCGACGCCGTGGACCCTGTCGTGAAGAGCCTTGCGGAGCTTGCCCTGTTCAGCACCCTGTTCAGCGACGGGATGCGGAACGGGATTGACGAGGTACGCCGGTCATGGCGGCTGCCCGGACGCGCACTACTGCTGGGGCTGCCGCTGACGCTCGGCGCCATCGCGATCTTCGCCCGCTGGCTCACCGGGCTGGACTGGCGCGCGGCGATCCTACTGGGCGCGGTGCTCACGCCGACGGACCCGGTCTTCGCAGAGGCCATCCTGAGTCAGAAAGCGCTTCCGCAGCGGCTTCGGCAGCTGCTGAGTGTGGAGAGCGGCGTGAACGACGGGCTGGCACTGCCGATCGTCCTCATTCTGCTCGCATCCTACAGTCCGGAGATCCGCTACCTCGCGATTCTGCAGCCGGTCGTGCTCGGAATCGTCATCGGGATCACGGTGGCCTACGCAGGCGTGCGTCTGGACCGGAGCCCACTGCTGCACGCGCGAGGCAGGTACAAGCCGCTGATGGCGCTCGCCATCGGCCTGCTCGTGCTCTCACTCTCCAGGCTGCTTCATGCCAACGATTTCCTCGCGGCCTTCGCCGCCGGCGTCACCGCCGCATCCATGCGCACCGATCTGCCAGACGAGTTCCGCGCGCTGGGAGGCCACATCGCGGAGCTGCTGAAGTTCGCAGGGCTCCTCATCTTCGGGGCGCTCCTTTCGCCGGCGTCGCTCTTCGGGATGCCCGCGACGCACTATCTCTTTCTGCTGCTCGTGCTGGTCGTCGCGCGGCCCGTGGGTCTGTCGTTGGGGCTGCTCGGTGAGCGGTTGTCGAATCACGAATGGGTAACTGCGGCGTGGTTCGGCCCGAAAGGGTTCGCCTCGGTCGTTTATGCCATCCTGGTTCTCGAATCGGGGATTCCCGACGCGTCCCGCCTGTTCAGTCTCGCGGCGCTGGTCATCGCCGGCTCCATCGTGCTGCACTCGTCGACCGCCGTTCATATCGGCCGCTGGGTCGGGCGCGAAGAAGCGGCGGACGCAGACGAGGCGCGTCGCAGCTCAACCGCTGACGGGCGGAACGAGCTTGACGATGCGCGTGAGCACATCCGTCGCGGTGAGCCCGATCAGAATGAGCGCGAACACCAGCCCGGTGATCACCATGACGCGGCTGGCTCCGCGATGCTCCAGCAGGCCCATGAAGAAGAGGGTGATGAGCAGCCCTTTCAGCATCGCGATCCCGAGCGCCACCGGCGCTTGTAGCGCGCCGAGCGACAGGAACGAGAGCCCCAGCGAAAGACCGGCCAGGAGCAGCAGCGCTGCCCAGGTGAGGACGATTGCCCGCAGCGTAACCGGGCGGGATGCGAGATGGCTCATCGCATGAGATAGAACATGGGCCAGAGAAATACCCACACCACGTCCACGAGGTGACAGTACATACCGCCGAGCTCCAACGGCGTGTAATAGCTTTCCGTGTAGGTCTCGCGGAAGGCGCCCCGGGCAAGCCAACCGAGCAGAGCCATCCCGGCGAATACGTGCAGCGCGTGCAGCCCGGTCATGACGTAGTAGAGGGTGAAGAAGATACGGGCGCCTTCGCCGTGGAGTTTGTCGAAGCGGTAGAACCGGCCGGGATAGATCCCTTCGCTGAAGTGATGCACATACTCCGCGCCCTTGAGGCCGAGAAAGAGCGCACCGAGGAGAACCGCGCCCACCAGCAGCCACCCTGCGAGTCGGCTGCGATCCTCGCGGGCGACGTGCACGGCGACGGCGACGAGGAC
>JBBSMO010000606.1:0-2179 GCA_038233155.1 Longimicrobiales bacterium | reverse complement strand
CTGCCCCGTGAACCGCGAGCCCAGCGGCGCCTACGCCGTCCAGACCATCGGTGGCGAGAGCGTGCGCGCCTTTGTCCCCGCGCCCCTGCCGCCGGTTCCGCCGCTCGACCTGAGCGGCCCGCTGGCGCGTCGCCACGACCAGGCGCTGCTCGCCTGCGGGCGGCTGGACGCCATCACAGCGCTGCTGCCCGAGCCGGACCTGTTCCTGTACGCCTACGTGCGACGCGAGGCGCTGCTTTCCAGCCAGATCGAAGGCACCCAATCGTCGCTGTCGGACCTGCTGCTGTTCGAGCTGGACGGGGCCCCCGGCGTGCCGTTCGACGATGTGGTGGAGGTCTCCAACTACATCGCCGCACTCGAACACGGGCTCGCCCGTCTGCGCGAAGGGTTCCCGCTCTCCAACCGCCTGCTGCGCGAGATGCACGCCCGGCTGCTGGCCCGCGGGCGAGGCGCCGAACAACGACCTGGCGAGTTCCGCACCAGCCAGAATTGGATCGGCGGCACGCGCCCCGGCAACGCGGTCTACGTGCCGCCGCCCGCCCATGAGGTCGAACCCTGCATGGCCGCGCTCGAGCGCTTCCTGCACGATGACGCGCTGCCGTACTCGCCCCTCGTCCGCGCCGCGCTGGCGCACGTGCAGTTCGAGACGATCCATCCCTTTCTCGACGGCAACGGCCGCATCGGGCGCCTCCTGATCGCGCTGGTGCTGCACCACGACGGCGTGCTGCGGCAGCCGCTCCTGTATCTGAGCCTCTACCTCAAACAGCATCGCGCCGAGTACTACCGCCTGCTGGACGCCGTGCGGCGGGAGGGCGACTGGGAAGGCTGGATCGGCTTCTTCCTCGAAGGCGTGCACACCACCGCCACCGGCGCCGTCGAGACCGCCCACCGCCTGCTCGCCCTGTTCCGCGACGACGCCGCCAGCGTGCAGACGCTCGGCCGCGCCACCGCCAACGCCCTGCGGGTGTTCGATGCCCTGCGCCGCCGGCCGCTAGCCACGCTCCCGGATCTGGCCGCCCGCACCGGCGCCAGCTACCCCACCGTCGCCCGCGCGGTGCAGGCACTGGAGCGGCTCGGCATCGTGCGCGAGATCACCGGCCGCAAGCGCGAGCGCATCTTCGCCTATGGAGCGTACGTGGAAATCCTGAACGAGGGAGCGGAGCCGTTGTGAGCGAGCGCCCCACCCACACGTCCGCACCGCCCGAAGGCCAGATCCTGATCTACGAGGACGGCGGCGCACAACTTCAGGTCCGCCTCGAAGGCCGCACCGTCTGGCTGCCGCAGCGGCTCATCGCGGAATTGTTCCAGGTTTCGGTTCCGACCGTAAACGAGCACTTGGCAGGGATTTATTCCGAGGACGAGCTCGACAGGGAGGCAACTATTCGGAATTTCCGAATAGTTCAACGCGAGGGGTCCCGCGATGTCGCCCGCAACATCGAGCACTACAACCTCGACGCCAAGCGCGCGCCCGGGGGATGCGACGATGCGTGAGCGGCGAGCGTACCCGTGCGGTAGCGAGCCATTCGCTGAAACAATGTGGCGGCTGGTGGCTATGCTGGATGAGCAGTTCAAAGAGCCAGCGCGGCTGGAGACGGCGATTCGCGGGAACCTCCCCGGGCCGGGGTTTGGCGGAAAGAAATTTCCATGACGAAAAAACGGCTATCTCCACCGGCATCACCGGAATCGCAGCCGAGCGGGTTCTCCGACCTTCTCGGGGCGGTGAAGCTGCGCGTGCAGTCCGCCCGAACGCGGGCGATGGCGTCTGTCAACTCCGAACTCGTCCGTCTCTACTGGGACATCGGCCGGATGATCCACGAGCGGCAAGAACGCGAAGGCTGGGGCGCTTCGGTTATTCCTCGACTCTCGGCCGAACTGCGCAACGAACTTCCCGAGGTGAAAGGTTTCTCGGAACGTAACATCAAGCGAATGCTTGCATTCCATCGAGCTTACCCCGACCCGGACCCCATTGTACGGCAAGCGGTGCCACCGCTGCCATCGTCACCCAAAGTGCCGCAGGTTGCGGCACAATTGCCAACGGCGAGGAAAGTGCCGCCGACGGCGGGACATATCCCGGCTTCGTTGCTCTGGTCCATTCCCTGGTTCCATCACGTCGTGCTGATCGAGAAAGTCAAAGACATCCCTGCCCGCCATTGGTACATGCAGCAGACGCTGTCCAACG
>JBBSMO010000605.1:0-2188 GCA_038233155.1 Longimicrobiales bacterium | reverse complement strand
GCGGTCGGAGCGGACGCGCGCCGCATCGTCCGCGAAGTGGTCGGCAGCACCCTGCGCACAGTAGGGGCGGGTGCCTTGCTCGGCCTCTTCGCCGCCTTGCCCGTCGCACGCCTGCTGCAGCGGTTGTTCTTGGGTGTCGACCCGCTGGACCCCCTGGTCTACTCGGGCATGGCCGCCCTGCTCGCCACGGTGGGCATCGCCGCCAGCTTGGGACCCGCGCTGCGCGCCGCCCGCACCAACCCCGCGATTACGCTACAGGCGGAGTAGGCGAGCCGGTCCTTGGTCACTTTGGTTAAACGGGCAAGACGAAGAAGGCGATCCCGAGAATCAGGTACACCGCGAGCAGTTGCACCCCCTCCATCCAGTGGGATTCACCGTCCTGGGAGATGAGGGAGATGATCAGCACCGACACGGAGACGGCGACCACTTCGAGGGTGGTGAAGAGCAGGTCCATCGGGCGCGGTCCTATCAGGTAGCTGAGGAAGACGAGGAGCGGCGCCACGAAGAGAGCGATCTGGATTGAGGAGCCAACGGCGATGGTGATCGCTGCGTCCATCTTGTTCTTGAGCGCCATCAACACAGCCGTCGAATGTTCGGCCGCGTTGCCGATGATCGCCACCAGGATGACGCCGACGAACACCTCGTTCCAACCCAACGATTCCGCGGTGACCTCGGCGGCCCCTACGAGCATCTCGGCCATCAGCGCTACACCGGTGGTAGCCGCGAGCAGCAGCCCGACCGAGCGCTTCAGCGAAGGCAGCCCCTCGTGCGTTTCCCCGCCATGCCCCGTCTCGCCAGCGTACAGGTGCTTGTGCGTCTTCAAGGTGAAGAGCAGGCTTAGCAGATAGGTCGCCATCAGCACGACCGCGATCTCGAAGCTGAGATTGAGCTCGGCCGCGATCACCGTATCCCCGCCGCCCACGATTCGGTGGAAGATGGCGGGTATCACCAGGCCGATGGTGCTCAGCACCAGCAGCGTCGAACCCAGGCTGGCGGCCGTGCGGTTGAACTTCTGCTCGGGGAACTTGATGCCGCCCAGCAGCGCGCTGAGACCGAACACCAGCAAGATGTTGCCGATAATCGAGCCGGTAATCGAGGCCTTAACCAAGTCGTAGAGGCCCGCGCGCAACGCGATGATCGCGATGATCAACTCCGCGGCGTTGCCGAAGGTGGCGTTCAGCAGCCCGCCGACCCCCTGACCCACCCGCTCGGCGATCTGTTCGGTAGCGCGCCCCATCAAGCCCGCCAGCGGGATGATCGCCAGCGACGAGACGACGAAGAGCCAGACCGGGTCTGCATGGAGCAGGTACTCCATGACGAGGGCGACCGGAACGAATACCAACAGCAGGTACAATACGTTCTCGGTGGCGAACAGCCGCTTCAGCAATGTATTCTCCGCAAGGGTTCGAAGTGGTGGCAAGAGAGCAGATGTGGCAGGATAGAGGACCGGCGACAAAGCCGCAACCAAGCCCTGGCGCCGGAACGCCGGTCAACGGCTGTTGTACAACCGCCAATCGTTGCATCTCCGGCCCCGGCTCGCCGGCATCACGCGGCGCCAATTCGAGAACCGCCCGGCCGTACTTTCTGATCCATTCCAACCGCGAGGGGTGTGCTCTTTTCTTCTTGCCACTCCGAGGGGAGCGGCGCGCGCTACGGGGGCGGGGTGCATCTCCGTCAGATCGCACCAGGGGTTCTCCTCCTTGTCCTGCTGTTCGCTTCGCCTCTACTTCCGTCCGTTCGAGCGCAGGACGGCGCCGCCGCCGACCCGCCGCTATTCGTGCCGGACTGGGCGGGCGACTTTACCGCGCTGAGCGCGAACGCCTTGATTGGCGGCCTCACCGGCGGCGTCGCGCAAAAGCTCCGCGGCGGGTCGTTTCGGGACGGGTTCACCCGCGGAGCACTCGGCGGCTCCATCACGTACGGCGGCAAGCGGCTCGCCGCCCAATCCTTTGCGGGAGCGGGACTGCTGGGGCGGGAGGTGGCGGCGGTCGGCAGCTCGGTCATCCGAAACGCCGGGGACGGGCGCGGCACCCTCGAACGGATCGCGCTCCCGCTCGGACCCGTGCGCCTCTACCTGTCGCAGGCGCCGGGCGAACGCCGGGCGCATCTGCGGGTCGAGCTGATGACGCTGTTCTGGGCTGCATACGCCGCCGCCACCCCAGAGTTGGAATGGGATGCGAGCGGGTCT
>JBBSMO010000604.1:0-2189 GCA_038233155.1 Longimicrobiales bacterium | reverse complement strand
TGGTCCCTGTAACCTGTAACCTGTAACCTGTAACCTGTAACCTGTAACCTGTAACCTGTAACCTGTAACCTGTAACCTGTAACCTCTTTGGTCATCTCCGCATCATTGAAATCGCTGTTCCGGCGTCGCACGCGAACACTGCTGGCGCTGAGCGGGATCGCGATCAGCGCGGCGCTGCTGCTGGATATGACGATGCTGGCGAGCGGCCTGACCGACTCGTTCGGCGAGTTGCTCGGGGCGCGCGGCTATGATCTGAGGGTGACGCCGCGTGGGACGCTGCCCTTCGACAGCGAGGCGGGCATCGCCGGAGCGGAAGCGACGGCGGCGCGGCTGTCAGCCATTCCGGGCGTCAAGGGTGTGGCGCCCGTGTTGGGAGCGCAGCTTTTCCGCATCCGCGGCGGAGAGGCGGGCGAGACGGTGTTCGCGAGCGGCATCGATCCGGCTGCGCAGATGTTGTACACACTATTCGAGGGTACCGATGCCGCCGCAGGGGAGGTGGTGATCAGCCGCGCGATGGCCGAAGCGGAAGGGCTGCAGACCGGAGTCACCCTCTCCTTGGCTGCCGGGCTGGATCTGTCACTCGGACGGCCTCGCGAAACGCGCGCATTCGTCGTAAGCGGCGTAGCAGATTTCATCTACGACGCGGCTGGCCAAAGATCGGTCGCGCTCCGGCTTGGCGAGCTGCAGCGCATGACGGGCCGGGCCGACGAGGTCTCGCTCTTCGCTGTTGCCACCGCCGGTGAAGCGGATGGCGATACTGTCGCCGCCGCGATTGCCGCCGCCATCCCGAACGTCTCGGCCTATTCGACCCGCACTCTGCTCGGCGAAACGAGCCGGCGCCTGCTCTACTTCCGCCAGCTCGCGACCATCCTCGGCAGCGTCGCCCTCGTGGTCACCGCGCTGCTGGTATCGACCATCATCACGATCGGGGTGCGCGAGCGCTGGGGCGAAATCGCAACGTTGCGTGCCCTAGGCGTTGCACGGCGCCGGCTGCTCCTGGGCGTCGCCGCGGAGGGGCTGACGCTCGCCACTCTCGGTTGCCTGCTCGGCCTTCCGCTAGGCCTCTGGATGGCGGGGCGGCTGGACCGCATTCTCCTCGCCTTCCCCGGCATACCCGCCCGCCTGTCCTTCTTCGTTTGGAACCCGGATCGCGTGCTGTTCGCCTTCGTCCTGGTGATTGGCACCGGCGTGGCCGCCGGTCTACTGCCGGGTTGGAGCGCCATGCGGCTGCCGCTGTCCCAGGTGCTGCGCGAGGAGGCGGAATGATTTCCGCGCGCGGCCTCGTACGCGAGTACCCGTACGCCGGCGGAGGGCGCGATCACGTCGTGCGAGCGCTGCGCGGCGTCGATTTGTCGGTCGCCGCCGGTGAATTCGTAGCGGTGGTCGGCCCGTCCGGGTGCGGCAAGAGCACCCTGCTCAACCTTTTGGCGGGGATAGACGACGCGACCAGGGGCGAGCTCGAGCTGCTCGGGCGGCGCGTGGCCGGGATGCGCGAGGCCGAAAGGTCTCGGCTGCGCCTGCGGGAAATCGGCTTCGTATTTCAGCGTTTCCATCTGCTCGCGGTACTGACCGCGCGTGAAAACGTCGAGCTGCCGATGGCGGAGGCCGGGGTGCCGCGCGTCGAACGGCGTGCGCGGGCTGCGGAGCTGCTGGACTACGCCGGCCTTGCGCAACGGGCAGATCACCGGCCGACGCAGCTTTCCGGCGGCGAGCAGCAGCGCGTGGCCATCGCGCGCGCGCTGGCGAACCAGCCGAAGCTGCTGTTGGCCGACGAACCCACGGGCGAACTGGACGCGGCGACCGGCGCCGGCATCATTCAACTGTTCCAGCGCATGAACCGCGAGCAGGGCACGACGCTGGTGGTGGTCACCCATGATCCGTCCGTCGCGCGCGCCGCCGGGCGCGTTGTGGAAATGCGTGACGGACAGATCGTAGGGGAGGGCGTGAAGGCACCAGCGGGCGGCCTTGCGGCGCCTAGCGCCGCGGGCGGGAAAGGCCGGGTCTGACCCGCTCATGATCCTCCGCCTCGTCCTAGCCGAAATCCGCCACCGCCCCGGCCGCGCGGTCTTTTTGTTGGGCGGCTATTCGCTGGGCGTGGCGGTTATGGTCGTGCTGCTGGCAGTGGGGGAAGCGATGCTCGATCAAGCGCGAAACCGCGCCCTCGTCGGCGGCGGCGACATGGTGCTCGT
>JBBSMO010000603.1:0-2192 GCA_038233155.1 Longimicrobiales bacterium | reverse complement strand
GGGGAGTGAGCACCGTGCGCGGCGCGATCAACGCCGACGCGACCGCGTTCGACACCGCACTGGTCGGGCCCCGGTGGCCGCGCGAGACCGAGGGCGGGGCCGCCGCCTATGCGCCGCGCGTGAGCGGGCTAGCCTTCGGCCGCAACCTGCTCTGGGTTGAGCTCGCGCCCACGCGGCCCGGCCAGGCCGCGGCGGTCACACTCTCCCCGAACGTCCCCGAGATTCCCGTTGTATCGACGGTGCGCACGGGTGCGGGTCGCGCACTCGCCGCGCGCCGTGCCGACAGCGACACCATCCGCGTTCAGGGCGCCGTATCTGGCAGGCGTTCCTTTCGCTACGGTGTAGGGGCCGCGCAACCCGCGCTGCTCGCCGCCGGTGCGCTGCGGGAGGCGCTGCGGGAAGCGGGGATCACCGTAGAGGGATCTCTCCGTGTCGCTCCCGCGCCGCCGGGGGCCGCATTGGTTCACCGGCACCACTCGGTGCCGCTCGCCCAGATTCTGCCTAAGCTTAACCAAAATTCGGACAACTTCTTTGCCGAGCACCTGTGGAAAGCCACTGCCGCTCATGCCACCGGCAGCGGCAGCTATCAGCGCGGCGGCACCGCCTCGGCCATGTTTTTCATCGGGGAGGCCGGGGTGCCGCCCGGCCAGCTTTGGCAGGCCGACGGCTCCGGGCTCTCCGCCGACAATCGCGCCAGCCCTTTCGCGATGATCAACGCCCTTCGCTACGCGGATTCAGCGCCGTGGAGCGGCATCTTCCATAGCTCCCTGGCGGTGGCGGGTGCGCGGGACGGTACTCTGCGGCGGTTGTTCCGCAATTCGAGCGCGGCGGGGAACCTGCACGCGAAGACTGGCTTCATCCGCGGGGTGCGCAGCTTGTCCGGATATGTGACCGCGGATAACGGGGAGCGCATCGCCTTTTCGCTGCTGTACAACGGGCGCAACACCAACGGCGCACGCGCCGTCGAGCAGCAGGTGGGGGAGCTGCTCGCTACGTACGGCGGCGGCAGCGGGACCACACCCCAGATTGCCCGGGACCGGTGAAGCAGTATTCGGGCGACACGCTTCGCACTGATCTCATCGAACTCATCCACGCGGGCGCGGGCTCTCCCCTGGCGTCAGTCGCGTTCGATGACCTTGCCCGGCGCGTGTTCCGCTATCAGTTCGAGCGCAACCCGCTGTACCGCGCCTTCTGCGAACGCCGCGGCGCCGCCCCCGAAAGCGTAGAAAGCTGGCTCGACGTTCCCGCCGTTCCAACCGACGCCTTCAAGGCCGCCGACCTCGTTTGCGGCGACGCCGCTTCAGCCGACGCGGTCTTCCTCACGAGCGGGACCACGGCTGGGCTCGAGCGGCGCGGCAAGCACATCTTCCCGGAGCTCGGCCTCTATGATGCCGCGCTCGAGGCGAGCTTCAAGCTCTTCCTGCTGCCCGCGGGCGAGCGGCCGCGCATTCTAGCGCTCGTACGCTCCCCTGCCAACGATCCGGAATCGTCTCTGTCCTACATGGCCGGGCGGGTGATCAGCAGCTTCGGCGCCGCGGGCAGCGGCTTTTTCATCGGCGGCGAGGGACTCGATACGGCGGCTCTCGAAGCCAACCTCGAGCGCAGCATTCAAGATGACGAGCCCGTTTGCCTGTTCGCCACCTCACTTTCCCTTCTGCATCTGCTCGATCATCTCGCCGCCAAGGATCGGCGCCTGCGCCTGCCAGAGGGGTCGCGTGTGATGGACACCGGCGGCTTCAAGGGCGCCGGGCGCGAAGTACGGCCCGGCCAACTCTACGAGAAAGCTCGCGACCACCTCGGAATTGAAGCGCGCTGGTGCGTTAACGAATATGGAATGACCGAGATGAGCTCGCAGTTCTACAACGCTGTCGCGGGGCGCGCTGCCAACCAGCCGCCGCAACAACGGAGCTTTCGCGGCCCGCCTTGGGCGAAAACGCAAGCAGTGGATCCCGACACTCTGGAACCTCTTCCTGCCGGAGAGACAGGCATTCTCCGCCACCTGGATCTCGCGAATCTGTATTCCGTCGCGGCGCTCCAGACGCACGACCTCGGCACCTGCAATCCCGATGGGACCTTCCAGTTGCAGGGGCGCGCCGCGGGCGCGGAGGCCAGAGGCTGCTCGATCGCCATGGATGAGCTGCTGAGCATCACCAGGCGGCGGGGTGCCGCCTCAGGCGCGGGCGGAGCGTAAG
>JBBSMO010000602.1:0-2201 GCA_038233155.1 Longimicrobiales bacterium | reverse complement strand
TTCCGTGTAGAAGATCTTGCTCACGCCGTCCAGCTTGATGAGCGGCTGGGTCTCTGTCGTCATCGCGGGGTTCTCCGGGTTCGGGGAGGGATGGGAGATGGAGTTCATCGCAAGCGGACCCGGTCTGCCGAGTCCCACTGCGACATGACTGACAGGATCACGCTGTCGCCGGCGGCCAGCCCGTCTTTGATCTCGATGGTGTTCACCGAGCTCCTGCCGAGGCGGACCGGGACGCGCACCGCTTCGCCGCCGCCATCTACGAGCCTGAATAGGCCCACGGTGCTTTCCGCCTGCCCGTATGCTGGCCGGCCGACGTGTAGCACGTTTTCGAGCCGCTCGATCTGGATGGTGCCGTCCACGCTCAGGTCCGGGCGCGCCCCGCGGGGCAGCTCGCCCTCGAGAGCAACATCTACGGTGACCGTGCCATTCTCTACCGCCGGGTCAACGCGTACAACGCGCCCGTCGATGATGCCGTTGCGGGTGTCGATTTTGGCCGGCAGCCCCACGACTACGTCGCGGGCCTGCGTCTCCGGCACGCGCAGCTCTGCTTTCAAGCGGCCCGGCTGAACCACGACCGCTAGACGGTCGCCGGGGTTGACCCATTGCCCTTCCTGCAGCGGCAGTTCGCGCAGCACACCTTGTGTGCCTGCCGTTACGCGCATCGACTCGACGTACTGCTGCTGGAACGCCGTCAGGCTGCGCATCCGCTCGATCTGCGCCCGCTGCGCCGCCATCTGCGCCTTCATAGATTCGGAGATAAAGTCCAGCCGCTTCTGCTCGATCGCGAGACGTTCCTCGAGCTCCTGTGCTTGGTCCTGCACCCGATGCAGATCCATCGGCGCGACCAGATCCCGCGCGGCGAGCTGCTCGTTCGCCTTCACCTGTCTCGCCGCCTCGCGGTATTCGGAGCGCGTCTGCGCCACGCTCGATTCCTGATTGAGCCGCTGGTTCTCGAGCGTGGCCCGCAGATTCATCAGATCCGCCTCGGCGGCGACGAGCTGGCGCTGCGCCTCGAGCGCCTCGCGTTGCACGTCGGCATTGCTCAATTCGACGAGCACGGTGCCGGAGTCGACGGTCATCCCTGGCTGCGCGAACACCCGCTCGACGCGCCCGGCGGTAACGGCCGGAATCCACCGGATCTGTTCAGGCACCAAGGTCCCAGGCCCGCGAACCTCGCGAACCATCTCGCCCCGCTGCACCGTGTCCGTCCAGATGGCGGCGCGCTCGACGCTCGGCGGGGCCGGTTCCAAACGCGAAAAGGCGATGGTGATCAACAGCACCGCCGCGACGCCGGCCCCGATATACAACCACCTGCGGCGGTTGGGTTTGGTTGCGCGTGGTATGTCCAAGATTTCCTCTTTGTGTGTCTTGCTCTGCCGCTCAGCGGAAGGCCGCGGCGCGCCTTCCGGCGGCGTCTTCCGTGCCCTGCCGGCTCGCGAGCGTCTCGGCTATGGTGTCGAGCTGGCGCTCGAAACGGGCGAAGCGCAGCTCGAACTCGTCTGCAGATACGCCCGCTCCCGCTCGGCGCACACCCGCTACAGCATCTAATACCGGCTTGAGCGCGAAGCGCGCCGTGAGCCCCGCCAGCGGAACGAGCAGGATCAAGCCGCCCATCCAGATCGCAACAACCGTCGTGATGTCCACATCGATGCCCGGCATGAGTACCCGCCCTCTTCAGGTTGATAAGAATTGCCCGCGAAGGCGCCGGTGCCTCTCGAATAACCGGCGTCCCAGCCCCCTTGCAATGGAATTCTGGTGCCAACCTACACACGATACGGCAAGAGTAAGCGGGGCAATAACTTGCCGTCATTGGGCGCCCGCCCGTTTACGCGCGGAAGTGTTCGGTATTGGGACAGCCGGTCCCACATCCGGTCAGCCGCGTACCGGAGATAACGGGCGGTTACCGCGGGGGTTGACGCTTTGCCCCGCCAGCCTTATCTTGTCTGTCCTTGACGCGGGGTGGAGCAGTCTGGTAGCTCGTCGGGCTCATAACCCGAAGGTCGCGGGTTCGAATCCCGCCCCCGCTATTATCCGGCACTGCGCCGGGAAGATGGTGCCGGACCCGCCGCCGAACCCGGGCGGCTTTTTGTTCGGTAGTGCGTGGCCAGGTAGCTCGCCCGCGCGCGGCCAGGTAGCTCAGTTGGTAGAGCACGTGACTGAAAATCACGGTGTCGGCGGTTCGATTCCGTCCCTGGCCATGG
>JBBSMO010000601.1:0-2207 GCA_038233155.1 Longimicrobiales bacterium | reverse complement strand
TCTTCCACCGTGAGCGGAGAAGGCATCGCATAGCGGATGTCCCGGTCCGACAGGATTCCTGCCACCCGGCCGTGCGCGCCGCACACGGGCAGGTGACGAATTCGGTGGCGGCGCGTGAGTTCCAATGCGGCGGCAAGGCTGTCGTCCGGCTGTACCGAGACGGGGTCGCGGCTCATTCTGTGGCGTACGAGCATGATGCGCGGAAGTTGCGGGCGGAAAGCGCTGCCGGAATGGGCCGGCAGCTACCGGTCCATTTTGTATGACCGCGCCGCGCCGCGCAACCGAAACGTTGGGAACGGCCGATTTTAGGAAGCGGGCGCCGATGAAACCCAGCGTCCGCCGCCGGCTGCCGGATTCCAAGGCAACAAAAAAGGGCGGTGCTAGTTTGCACCGCCCCCGGCCCGCCATCTGCTGCCGCGCAGAAGCCTACAGCTTTCGTTCCCCCAGCAGAGTGCCATTGTCGTCATATGTGCGGACCACATCTGCCTGGCCGTTGTAGTCGGCATCGATCAACTGCACCAGAACGCGCCCGCTGCGGAAGATCTCGATCAGGTCCGCGCGGCCATCCGCGTTCCGGTCGGTCCAAACAGAAATCGGCAACGGACCGCTGGTGAATCGTACCAGTTGCGTCCGGTCCGCCCCGCTTTTGGGCTCGCCGCTGGCGCGCAGCCCCGCGGGGGCAACGCCGGAAACACCCTCGACACCAGCGAACCAGCTTCCCAACAATCCCCGCCAGTCACTCTGCAGCTCGGCGGAACTCGGCATCTGCGGCATATCGCGGCTGGGCGGGCTCCACCCCGTGGCAGGGCTCTGCTGCGCCGCTACGGGCAGCGCGAATACCATCAGGCCGAGCAGCCCGGCTATCGAAAAAGCAATCGTCTTCTTCATGGATTCTATCCTCCGTGTAGTGAGGCCTCCATTCCCGGGGTGTACCCGGCGCCGGAGGGGGGGTTCCTGCCCGTGAAGGAGCTGGTGCCGGGTACGGGGGTTGCATCCCCGAACGCGATGCGGCCACATTGGCTTCTCTCCGGCCGCTTCCCCCAAGACTCCTTCACATGCCCGATCCCGGCGTATCGAGACCGAGGTATCAGGGCCTTGCCGCGGCCCGCAGATGGGCGCACCAGCCGACCCGCCCGCGCGCCGAGTTCAGCTTGGCAGTGGGCGACCGGCTCGGAGACGAGCTGATCGTGATCGGCCACCTCGCCCGAGGCCGTCTAACCGAGTTGTACCAAGTCTGGAGCAACGAACACTGGTGCGCGCTTACCGGCAAGCTGACCGCGCCCGAGCACCTGTTAGAGGGCAAGCCGCCCCCTTCCTTTCGCAGGGAAGAAAAGGTGTTGCGACGGCTGCAGCACCCCAATATAGTTCGCCTCTTCGCGAGTGGTGAGGCGATCGGCCGCCCCTTTCTCCTGCTCGAGTACATTGCCGGGCCCTCGATGTTCGAGATGCTCGAGGCACTCCCGAAGCGGCGGCTGCACGTTCCCGACGCTATCCGTGCCACCATACATATCGGCGCGGCGGTGCACTATCTTCACCGCCGCGGCTATTTGTACCGCGACCTCAAGCCGGGAAACATCCTGCTGCGCGAGGGGATACCGATTCTGGTGGATTTCGATGTGGCGAGGAAGATCGACCGCCGTTCCGCGAGCGACCGGTTGGGAACTGCGCCCTACATGGCTCCCGAGCAGATCCGGCGCGAGCGGCTTACACCCGCCACGGACGTGTACGGGATGGGAGTACTGCTCTATGAGCTCCTCACCGGCCGCTGGCCGACCGAAGAGCCGATCGATGATGATGAAGAGTGGGAAGATGACCTTCAGCCGCCGCTGCCGCCTCGCTCGCAGCCTTCAACCGCCCGCGACATCGCGACGGGTGATCTGCCCCGCCACTACCCGCAACTCGTGCAGCCCCCCGTGCCGCCGCGGGACCACAACCCCCAGATCGGGCGCGAGCTCGAGGCGATCATTTTGCGTTGCCTCGCCGCCGCCCCTGACGAGAGGTTCCAGACCCTCTCCGGGCTGCTCGCCGCCCTCGCCCCCATGCTCAAAGGCCGGCACAGCCTCTGGCCGGCGGCCGCCGCCGTCGAGCGCCGCTCCGACACCGCCTCGCGGTGATTGACGGATGACGTGTGACGGGCACGATCTGTTCAGCGCGGAGCCGAAGCCAGTCAATTCAGAATTCAAAATCTAAAATCCAAGTCCTGAATC
>JBBSMO010000600.1:0-2217 GCA_038233155.1 Longimicrobiales bacterium | reverse complement strand
TGGCAGCGGCTCCGCCGGGACGGTTTCTTCTTGAGTGGCGGGTACGGCTCGATCGTCGCCGCCTGTTTGGCGACGGTCTTTCTGGTACACCCCGTCTCCTGGATGGCGCCGTTCGCATGGCTGGCGAGCACGCTCGAGTACATGGCGGAGCATCCTTGGGGACGCGACATGCTCTTCGAAGGGCGCTACGGCCCGCCGGAAATGACCCCGTGGTACTTCATCCCCAAGTTCGTCCTGATCACCACGCCGGTCGCGCTGCTGCTATCATTCGCAGCCGGGCTGGTGTGGCTGCCGGCTAAGTACTTCCGGCTCCCGCTCGCCGGCCGCGCGGCGGTCTGGCTGGTGCTCGCGCAGCTCACCAGCTTGCTGGCGGTCGCGGTCGTCAAGGATTCGACGGTCTACAACGGCTTGCGCCAGTTCCTCTTCATCCTGCCCGCGCTCGCGGTCCTGTCGACCGCGGGGCTGGTCTGGAGCTGGCGGGCGCTGTCCTCCTCAGCCATGCGCGCGGCCTTCGCGGTCGCCGTCGCCGCGCTCCTGTCGCTGACGGTTTGGGACATGGCGGAGCTGCACCCCTACGAGTACGTCTACTTCAACCGGGCGGTCGGCGGGGTCGGGAAGGCGCAGCCGTTCTATGAAACCGACTATTGGCACCTCAGCTACCGGGATGCCGTCGAATGGATCAACGAGCATTCCGCTGAACCACCGCGGCTGGTTGTCGCCGGCAACCGCGCTTCCGCCCGCACCTGGGCGCGCGACGGCGCATCGTCGGTGGAGTACCGCAGAACCCCAGTGGATATGCCGCTGCCTTTCTACTACGTTGCCGTCCAGCGCCACGGCTACGAGCAGGAGTTCCCGGAATGCCCGACCGTCCACCGGGTGATGAGGCAAAGCGCGCTGCTTTCCGTCGTCAAGCTGTGCGGCGCGCCCGCCCCGCCGCCGCGATCCGTTGCTTCTGAGAGGCAGCGGTGACGGCCGCCCTCGCCACGCGGGCGCGCCCATCGTGGCGCACGCTGACACCGTTGTTCCTGGTGATGGCGATTCTTGCCGCGGCTGGCCTCTCGCTCAGTGGCCACTACGGCTTTTCGACGGACGAGACGCGCGAGATCGACATGGTGCAGTGGAACTATGACCATCTCACCAAAGGAACGCCGATGAACGGGGATTCGGAGTTCTACGGCCCGGTGTTCAACATCCCGGCGGAGGTAGGCTTCCTTGGGGTGCGTAAGATACGCCGTTGGCTCGGCCACGAGCCTGCCGTACCCGCCGATCCCAACGACGCCTACTACCGCCGCTACCGCGACCGGATGGGGGCGAAGCACGCGATGACCTTTCTCGTGTCGCTGCTCGCCTACGGTGCGGTTGCGTGGATTGTGGCCGTCTGGTGCGGCTGGGGTTATGCCTGGCTCGGCCCCGTTACACTGGCCGCCCTGCCGCGCTTCTGGGGGCACAGCTTCTTCAACCCCAAGGATATCCCCTTCGCCGCCGGGATGACAGTCGCTACGCTCGCCGGTGCCTTGCTCATCGAGCGGCTGCTGTGTGCAAACGGCCGCGGCGGGCGAGATCTGACGCGGGCTATGCTCGCCAGCGGAGCGTACGGCGCCTTGGTCGGGCTGGTCGCCGGCATCCGCATCGGCGGGCTCGTGTTTCTGGGCACGGTGCCGCTCGCGCTGCTGGTGGTGGGGATCGCCGGCCGCAGCAGACAGGATTCCCCACCCATGGAGCGGGGCGCCAGGATGCGGCTGCTGCACTTGGCGGCTGCGTTCCTGGTGATAGGGGTGGCGTGCTTCGCGACGGTGATCCTGGTGCACCCCGCCTCGTGGGCCGCACCATTCGAGTGGGTTCCGGCGACGCTGCGATACATGGCCGCGCACCCGTGGTCTGGCGATATGCTGTTCGAGGGGCGTTACGGCCCGCCCGAGATCACGCCGTGGTACTATCTGCCGAAGTTCGTGGGCATCACCACGCCCCTCGTTCTTCTCGGCGCCGCGGCGGCGGGTTTGGTATGGCTGGCGGCGAAGTGGCCGCGCCTCGGCGTGCTGGGGCGCGCGGCGGCGGTGCTGGTGCTGCTGCAGATGCTCTTCATGCCCGCGGTTGCGATCGCCCTCGGCTCTACCATGTACAACGGGCTGCGCCAGTTCCTGTTCGTTCTCCCGCCCATCGCCGCGCTGGCGGCGGCGGGCATCGCCTGGACCGACCGGCTGCTGGTGCCGCGGCCCG
>JBBSMO010000599.1:0-2219 GCA_038233155.1 Longimicrobiales bacterium | reverse complement strand
GGCTTCGGCGCGTGCCTCGGGGGTGGGCGGGGCGATCGGGAGATTCTCCGTGAACGAGTAGATCATCCGTAGCGCCTCGTCCTTGCCATGCACGGCGTTGCGCCACATGTAGCTCCACATCAGCGGTGAGTTCACCACCGCCAGCAGGTACAGATCCGTTGTCGGCCAGACGTATGCAGTGTTCACGAGGTAAACAGGCTCGCTCGTGAAGGCGAATTGTGGCCGCCACGTGATGTCCGTATGAACGATCTTGGGTTGCTCGAACGCCTCGTAGTATGCGCAGCTCCGCAGCTCCCACCAGCGCTGCCCCTGATCCGAGCGCTTCCGCAGCTTCGCTTCGTACGGCTTGAAGTGCGCGTGCAGCGCGGGGTACGTCTCCCGGAACCGCTTCTCCGCCTCCTTTTCAGTCGCTCCGGTCCACGGCCAGGTGTGGTTCTCGCCCGATTTCATCACGATCATCCACAACCCCGCCCACGCGGGCGTCCACCGCTCCACGTCCTGCCCGCGCAGGTAGGGGCGGATAATCTCGGTGCTGGCCGGATCTTCGCGCACCAGCCGGTCGCGCGTGGGGGTGTCGATCAGAAATGCCTCGTTGAAGCCGGTCTTGATCCCGTACAGCGGCGCCGCGCCCATGTAATCCCGCAGCGGCACGCCTGCCGCCGCGATCTTGGCCATGAGCGCTTCGACCTCGGGGTGCTCGAGGCTCCACGGCGCGGCGCTCCAGCGCGCGGCGGGCACGTCGTAGCCGCGCTCGCGCACCCAGTCGCCGACCGCCGTCCGCCCCAGCTCGTCGCGCGGGAACAGGGCCACGCGCGAGCGGGCATCCTCATTTTTCACGTCCGCTTCGTCCGGCTTGCCGATCACCACGATGCAGGGGAACACGTCCGCGTCCGGGAAGACCGGCGCGTGGCCAAAATCGACGATCTGCTCCACCCGCCCGGCGCCCGCGAAGAAGCGGCGCAGCGGCTCGCCGTAGCCGGCGCGCAGCCACTTGTTGGTGACAATGTACGACATCTGGCCGCCACGCTGCAGAAGCTCCATCCCCCGGCGGTAGAAGTAGATGTACAGGTCCGCGGCGCCGTCGTGCACGTCGGCGTAGGCGCCGGCGAGGTACGGCTTGACGCCGGCGACCTGCTCCTGCCGCACGTACGGCGGGTTGCCGATCACCGCGTCGAAGCCGGCGTTCTCCTTCCAGCGGGCGTGCTCCAGGTCGACGAACACCTCGGGGAACTCGACATCCCAGTGGAAGAAACTCTACTGCTCGCGCAGCTCCGCCGCGCGCTCCAGCGTGGTCCGCACGCTCGCGCCGATCCCCTGCGCGCCGTCGCGGGCGGCGGCGAGCACCTGCGGGCCGTACAACGTCGCCACCTCTTCCGCGCGGCGGTTGCCGAAGCGGCGGCTGGTCCACACGTCCAGCAGCCGCTTGAACGGGTGCATGGCGCGCTCGAACTCGCCGTACAGCTCCGCGCTGTGGGCGACCTCCGCAAAGGTGGCGTCCGTGGTGGTCGCCACGTCGCGCATCAGCGTGGTCGCGCGGAGCAGCCCCGCGAACGGGCCGCCGAAGGCGTCGGTCTGCCCGGCGTCGGTCGCGGTGATCCCTTCGCGCATCGCCTGCACCGTGGTGCCCACCAGCGAGTTGCCGGCCTTGAGGTGGTGATCCAGAAAGGAGAGCGGCGCGCCGACCGTAAAGGAATCCAGCCAGAGCGAGAGCTTCGCTAGCTCCACGGCCATCGGGTTCAGATCGACGCCGTAGATGCAGCGCTTCATCACCATGCGCTTGAGCAGATTGGTGTCGCGCAACCGCTCCACATCGACTGTGACGCCCTGCTCCGCCAGCGTCGTGACGATCTGCTCGCGAATCTCCGCGATCTGCCGCAGCACGGGGTTCTTCGCACCTTCGGTGCTCAGTCCCTGCGGGGTCTTCGCGGAATCGGTGCTCAGTCCCTGCGGGGCGTCCGGGAACTCGTTGAGCACGACGATCAATCGCTCCGTCAGCCAGTCCGCGGCGTGCACCAGAAAGTGCCCGCTCCCCATGGCCGGGTCGCAGATGCGGATGCCGAGCAGCGCATCGACGGCTTCCGGCTCCTGCCGCTTCAGCTCCGCCCGCAGCGCGTTCGCCTCGCCCGTCCAGCGGGTCGCGGCCGCGTCGGCGCGAGCGGGCTCGGCGGCGAGCTTCGCCTCCAGCTCGGCGAGCCGCGCCTGCTTCGGCGCGATCTCCG
>JBBSMO010000598.1:0-2221 GCA_038233155.1 Longimicrobiales bacterium | reverse complement strand
GCCCGCCGGGTTGCTCGCGGCTAACGATTCGAGAGTTACCGGGTCGCGCGCCACCAACTCGGGGCGAAGCACGGCGAGCAGGTAGTAGAGCCCGACGGCGAGCACCGCTACAACGAGCACGACCCAAACAAAAGCTGGCACCCCGCCGCCTCTGCGATGGCGCCGACGCTGCCCCATTCGCGCACCCGATGACGGTTTGAGCCAGGCTGTGTCATCTTCGGCCGCGCCAGCAGTACCGTGCGCCCGCTCTTCCCGGTGAGCGGATGAGGGCTCATCCTGTGCTACCTCCACATCCGGCACGAAAAGCTCGTCCAGATCTCCGGCGGAAAGCTCTTCCCCGGCATCGGCATCTCCGGGAAAGTCCCCATGATCAACATCGAACCCGCCTCCTTCATCAACCGGAACCACGAAAATCTGCGGGCCCGCATCCCATGCCGGTTCCCGGTCCGGGTCCGGCACAGCGCTCACCGCGTCCTCACCGGGGGCGGCCGGTTCGTCATCGGCAGCTAGAGAATCACCGAGATCCGAGGCCGCGGCGGCCGATGGCTCGCCCTTTTCCGCTATAGCTTCCGTCGGGTAAAACACCGCGTGCGGCTGCTGCATAGCGCCCGCCACGGCCGGGTGCAGGGCGCCGGTACCGAGCACGATGGTGCTATCCGCCCACTGCAGCAGGGGCAGTGCATCCGCCGTATCTCCGCGCGCGAAGGCGACCAGGGTCGCCCCCGCATCGCGAAAGCCAATCACCAGCTTCTCCCAGCGCGGGTGCTCGAAGAGAGTCGCCGCATCGGGTGTGTAGGTCCCGGCCGGAATCAGATAAAAGTGCTTGCCGGCTACCGGGCGGGCGCTGCGGGTAATGGAGGCGCCGTAGAGGAAGATATCTACGATGCCATCTTGGTTGCTCTGCCCCAGCCATTCGTGAAGGACCGGGTCTTCCAGATGGAGATCTGCCAGGACGATGCGCCGGCCGGCAGCGGCCCACGCCGCGGCAGCGGCGACGGCGCTCTCAGCGGCCCACCGGCCGTGGCGCGTTGTGTCCAGCAGCAGCACCACCGCCGCGGTGGCCGCCGCGCCGAGGACGTCGCCGGGAAGCTGATCCCATTCGGGATCAAAACTTTGGGGTTCGGGAGCTTCGCCGGCACCGGGCCCATGGTCGTCGGTCATGAGAGATCAGATGGGGAAGGAACGATTTGGGTCAGGTGCAGCGGGCGGCGGGGACTGCCGGCGGGACGGCAGCGGGTGTCTCGCCGTGCCCCGCCCGCGCGAGTGTGTCAGTCCTCCGAGTCGAGCACGAGCCGGGGTGCATCTCCCCAAAGCCGTTCGAGCTGGTAGAACTCGCGCGCGGCGGGGTGGAACACATGCACGAGAAAGTCGACATAGTCGATCAGGACCCAGCGGCCGCTCCTGAGCCCTTCGACTCCCGCGGGCCTGGCACCGTGCGTCTTCAACTCGTCAATGACATGATCGGCAATGGCCGTGACGTGGGTGTCCGAGCGACCGCTTGCAATCAGGTAGAAATCAGTTGCGCTCGAGATACCCCGCAGGTCGAGGAGCATGACGTCGGCCGCCTTGCGGCCGGCGAGCATGCCGGCTGCCTGAACGATCTCTTCCGGAATATCCGCCGGCAGCGGTTCTCCGCTTTGCAGCCTCAATCTTCCTTGATGACCCAGACCTTGATCTCCGGGCGCACATCCGTGTGCAGCCGGACCGGCACGCCAAACACACCCAGCGCCTTGATGGGCTCGTCGAGCATGATCTGCCGCCTGTCTACCTCGACACCCTGGGCGGCAAGTGCGTCCGCAATGTCGCCGCTGGTGATGGAACCGAACAGCTTGCCTTCCTCGCCGGCGCGTGCATTGAAGGTGAGGCTGACGGCGCCCAGTTGGTCCGCACGGCGCCGGGCCGCGGCCAAGTCGTCCGCGGCATGCTTTTCCGCTTGCAGCTGCTCGCGTTCAATCCGGCGTACGTTGCCCTCGGTGGCCTCGTACGCGATGCCCTGCGGGATCAGGAAGTTGCGGGCGTACCCCGGCTTCACCTGTACCACTTCGCCCGCGTCCCCTAAATTGTCCCGCTGCTCCCTCAAAATAACCTGCATGATGATGTTCTCCTTGCGTCTATTTACGTGACGGCGATGCGGCGGCACGGGTCCGCACATCGAGCCAGGTATCGCCCAAACCGACGAGCAGTGCGCCAGTGAGGACGAGCGGGTAAAGAAAGATGGTGG
>JBBSMO010000597.1:0-2222 GCA_038233155.1 Longimicrobiales bacterium | reverse complement strand
GAACCCGCCGCCGCTCGGGGAGAGCAAGGCAGTGATCGTCGAGCGGCCGGTCGGCGCCGCCACCCTGCTGCTCTCGTGGCACGGCCCAAGTGTTGGCGAAGACCCGGCGGCCACCTACGCGGCGGATATCTTTCTGAATGTGATCCGCAGCGAGGCGAGTGGCTTTCAGCAGCGGCTGGTGCAGAGCGGTCTGGCGACGGGAGCGAGCCTCGGGTACTATACGCAGGACAAGACTGGTCCCATCCAGATCTTCGCGCAGACCACCCCGGAGAAGCTGCTCGAGCTTGAGCGGGCAATTCTAGACGAGGTGCGCCGCATGGCGGAGCCGGACTATGTGACGCCCGAGCAGCTCGAGGCGGCACGCAACCGCGTAGAGGTCGGCACCGTTTACGAGCGCGAACAGTCGCGCGCGCTAGCGCACACCGTCGGATTCTGGTGGGCCGTCGCCGGAATCCCCTACTACAAAGATTATACAGCCAACATGCAGCGCGCTACGCGGGAGGATATTGCCAAGTTCGTGCAGGACTACATGATCTCTAAACCGTATGTAGCCGGTGTATTGATTAGCCCGGCCGACCGGCAGCGCATCAACCTGCAACCATCGGATCTGCTGATGGGCGAGGTGCAGCGATGAACCGGCATCGGCGGCACGTGACGCTGCGGGGGCAGACGCTCGCGGCGCTGGCTATAGCCGGTCTCCTCGGCGCCTGCGCCAGCGCCGCCCCGGCTGCCTCGGGCCCGGTATCGTACGAACCAGTGCAAACGGAGCAGAATGCCGCTCCGCCGGCGGCACCGGCGCCAGCCAACGAGTTCGAAGTCGCCGGAATTCCGGTGATCTTCAAACCCGTCGAAGCGAACGAAGTGATCGCCGTTCGTCTCTATATGAAAGGCGGCAGCGCCAACCTGTCTGCCGAACAAGCAGGCATCGACCAGCTTCTAGGCGAGGTGTCCACCCGCGGCACGGAGCGGTTTTCGCGCGAAGAGTTCACCAACCGCTTAGATGCCGCGGGAGCCGAAATAGACGCGGATGCAAGCTACGACTATGCCGTGTGGGCGCTGCAGACGGTCGAGGCACACTGGGACGAAGCGTGGGACCTGTTCGCGCAGGCGGTGCGCCACCCCAGCATTCCGCCGGACGAGCTCGAGCTGGTGCGCGCGCAGTTGCTCAGCGGCCTCAACCAGCGGCGCGACGACGCCGATGCCTACCTGAGCCTGCTGTCGGACAGCGTCCTCTACGCGGGGCACCCGTACGCGACGGATCCGAGCGGCACCCTCGCCAGCGTCCGCTCGATCACCCGCCAGCAGTTGCTGGATTGGCATCGCCAGCGGCTCGCCAAGAACAACCTAGTGATGGTGGTCGTCGGCAACGTCAGCCGCGCAGACTTGGAAGCCAAGATTCGCGAGGCGTTCGGAGACCTGCCCGCAGAGGGGCTGACGCCGCGAACCGCGGGTCCCGTCACAACGAGCGGTTCGGATGTGACAGTTATCGACCGGCCGCTGCCTACCAACTATATCGCCGGCCTCTTCCCCGCGCCCCCGCCCGATCACCCGGACTACGCTGCGTTGCGCGTCGCCACCGATGTGCTCTCGGACCGTCTGTTCGAGGAGGTTCGAACCAAGCGCAATCTGTCCTACGCCGTCTACGCCACATTAGGAAAGCGCGAAGCGAACTATGGCACCATGTACGTCACCGCCACCGAACCCGGCCGTACCGTCAAGGTCATGCTGGACGAGGTGCGGCGGCTCCAGCGCGAGATGCTCGACGCGAATTTGCTGCGCCGCGCCGCCATTTCCTATTCCACGCAATATTGGGCCGGGCAGGAAACCAACATGGCGCAGGCGGCAGAGCTCGGCTCCGCGGAGCTGCTGGGCGGCGGGTGGGAGAACGCACAGCGCTTTGTCGAGCGCATCGCGGCCGTCACCCCGCAGGACATCCGCCGCGTGGCCCGCGAGTACATGAAGGACATGCGGTTCGTGGTGATCGGCGACGCCGGTCAGATCAACCGCGCGGATTTCCGCTCGCCCTAGTCCTTCCCCGAGCGAAGCCGCAGGGAGTGCGCCTTAGCCGCCCCGTGAGCGAAGCCGAAGGGAGTGCGGGATGCTGGAGGCTGATGCCGCGGCGGCACCGCCGCGGCTGTGACGGCTCACCCGCCCCGAAGACCCCCTATCCCCCGGCCCCTTTCCCCCACAAGGGGGGCAAGGGGAGAACTGCTCTGATGTCG
>JBBSMO010000596.1:0-2223 GCA_038233155.1 Longimicrobiales bacterium | reverse complement strand
CCGCGGAAGCAGGATAGCGCGACAGCTTTGCCGAATCTAGTGCGATCATCTGCGCCAAAACCTGATTGACTGGGAATCCCTGCTCGGCAAGGCGAATGGCCGGTGCCATCACTTCTGCACGCGAGAGGCGGCCAAAGCGCTCGTGCGCGGCCAGCAGCCCGGCCACCTCGCCCGGGATTGCGACCTCGCGAAGGTGCGCAGCCGTATCGGGCGCGACGACTGAAAAGGACGGCGCGTGTGCCGATGAATAAAAGTCGATGTCTTCGGCGCGCTGCTCGTCCTGCAGCCAGATCAGCATCCCCCCGCCCCCGCCCAACCCGGACATCTCCGGTTCGCCAACACTGACGGCGAAGGCGGTGGCGATGGCGGCATCTACCGCGTTGCCGCCGTTGCGCAGCATCGCGATGCCGGCTTCACTCGCCAGCGGGTGAGCAGAAGCGACCATGGCGCGTTCGGCTACTAGTCGCTTGCCGGTTTCCGGTGCGGGAGTAGGGGCGGGCGCAGGCGCACTCGAGCAGCCCGCCAGCAGGACCAGAGCCGCGAGAGCAGACGCGGCGCGGAGAATCGCGCTATTCGGAAATCTGCCGCCGGTCACTGCGGCGTACCCGCGGGTGCCTTTAGGGTGGGGTACTGGATGCCAAGCTGTTCGAGATAGGTGTCGTACCGCGACGGGTCGTACCGCAGCTTCTCGAGCTCCGGCGCGTACTCGGCCATTTTCTCCGCATTCAGTTCGACAGGGGGTGGGGTGCCGCGCGGAATCAGCGAAACCCATTTCCGGTCGCTGGTTTGAACCTCGGTGAAGTAGCGCTTCGCCTCCGGCAGCAGCTTCGGGTTCGCGAGGATGTCTATTGCCGTCATCGCCACCACCCGCGCGCCATAGTTCGCGCCCGTGTGGGCGATGGGAGTGGCCATGGCAATACCGCTCGACCAGTGGTGGCCGGTCATCCCGGGGATGTTCGCCGGGTAGCGGAGCCGAACCGTGGGCAGGTTCCACGACACCTCGGCGATGTCGTCGCTGCCGCCGCCCATCCCCTGATCCGCCTCTTCCAGTTCGGTCTCCAACTCGGTGCGCAACCCGCGGATCGAGTCGTTGCCCATCATCTGCTGCGCCGCGCGGGCGAGCTCTTGGTCCGCCGCCGTCCACTTCGGCATCCCAACCGCCTGGATATTGGCGTGCATCGCTTCCGCTAGAGGTTTGTTATAGTTCTGCGGCCAGGCGGAGCCGATGATGCGCTCGTCAACCGTCGTGCCCGTCATGGCTGCGGCGGCTTGCGAGATCGTGTCGCCGAGCGCGTGCAGCGCGGCGATGCGAGGGTAGTCCAACTCGCGGAAGTAGTACCAGATGGTGGCCTCGGATGGCACCACGTTCGGCTGGTTGCCGCCGTTCACCACCACACTGTGCGAACGCTGCTGGAGGCGCAGGTGCTCGCGGCGGAAGTTCCAGCCGATGTCCATCAACATCGCCGCATCCAGAGCGCTCCGCCCCGCCCACGGGCTGCCCGCACCGTGCGCCGAGCGCCCGTGGAAGTTATACATCGTAGAGACCAGCCCGGACCCGCTGATTCCGTAACTGGTAGTGAAGTCGGTGCTGACATGAGTCGAGAGCATCGCGTCCATCCCCTCGAAGAGGCCGTCCATCACCATGTAGGTGCGGCTGGCGACCAATTCTTCAGCGACGCCCGGGATCACCTTGAGAGTGCCGGGGATGTTGTATTTCTCCATCACCCGCTTGGTGGCGATGGCGCCGATCACATCTACCGCGGGGGCACTGTTGTGCCCCTCGCCGTGCCCTGGCCCGCCGGGAATCAGCGGGTCCTGGTACGCCACGCCCGGCTTCTGCGAGGTTTCCGGCAGCCCGTCGATGTCGCCCATGATCCCAATCACCGGCTGCCCGCTCCCCTGAGTGAATGTGGCGACGTAGCAGGTAGGCATTCCCGCGCAGCCGCGCTGGATGGTGAACCCCTCGCGCTCGAGGACACCGGTCACGTAATCCGCCGTTTTGTGCTCCTGAAAGCCCAGCTCGCCCAAGCTGAACACCATGTCCACCATCTCCTGCGACAGCTTCTGCATGGAAGCGATTTCTGCGGCGACCTCCTTTTTCAACTGCGCGGGAGATGGGCGGCGTTGCGCATTCGCCGGCGCGGTCGCCAGCAGAATCGAAAGCAAGAGTAAAGGCAGGCTGGCGAGTTTTACGCGCTCGGGCATAGCGGGAACTCCTGGCGG
>JBBSMO010000595.1:0-2223 GCA_038233155.1 Longimicrobiales bacterium | reverse complement strand
GCCATACAGATGCACCGCCACGCCCGGAACGGCAAGGGCCCGAGCGAACCCGGGGCGTTGGAGGCCGGTACCGGTCTCGTGGCCGAGCAGATTGACCATGGCAGCCGGGCGGAGCGTTTCCACCGAGCCCGGGGGCAGCCCGCAGATCGCCCGCAGGTGCTGCTCGAACTGCGAGGTTATGCACCCCTCAATGGTGAGATGACCGCTGTTGTGTGGGCGCGGCGCGATTTCGTTGATTAGCAGCCGGTCGTCCTGGGTGATGAACATCTCGACGGCTAAAAGGCCCACTACGCCGAGTTCCTCCGTGAGCACTTCCGCCATCTGGCGCGCCTCCGAGTGCAACCGCGGTTCCAGACGGGCGGGGGCGATGGTGGCTTCCAGAATCCCGTCGGCGTGCAGGTTCTCGAACATTTCAAAGCTCGTGATGGACCCGTCCGGCGAGCGTGCACAGATCACCGATGCTTCCGCGCGGAACCCGATCAACTCTTCAAGGATCAGCGCTTGTGAGCCGCCGCCGAGATCCTCCCACGCCTCGCGGCACCCGGCTGCGTTCGCGATGCGCCTCTGGCCGCGGCCGTCGTAGCCGCCGCGGTTGGCCTTGAGCAGGGCAGGGGACCCCAGTTCCGCAAGCCCGCGCTCGAGCTCGTCCAGGGAGCCAATCGCCATGAATTTCGCGGTTGGCAGCCCGAGCCTTTGGGCAGTGGTCTTCTCGAGCAGCCGGTTTTGCGCGACCGCGAGAACATCTGGCGAGGGGCGCAGCGGAGCGAGAGCTTCGAGCTGCCGCAGCGCTGAAACCTCGACGTTCTCCCATTCGATGGTGACCACATCCGCCCGCTCCGCCAGCGCGGTCATCGCCTGCTCGTCTCCTAGCGCGGCGACGATGCGGTCTTCGGTGACTTGGGCAGCGGGCGCGCGCGGCTCGGGGTCTAAAGCGATGGTGCGGTAGCCCATGCGGACGGCCTCAAAGGCGAGCATCCGCCCGAGCTGGCCGCCACCGACTATGCCGATGGTAGAGCCGGGTAACAACACGCCGCCGTTCACGAGGCGATCGGCTCCGGCGCGGCGAGCGCGTCGCGCTCCATGGTAGCGCGGAACTGCTCGAGGCGCTGACGCACCGATGCATCACCGAGAGCGATGATGCGGGCGGCGAACAGCCCGGCATTCGCGGCGCCCGCGGGGCCGATGGCGACGGTGGCAACCGGAACACCTCGCGGCATCTGCACGATGGAGAGGAGCGAGTCTACGCCGTGCAGCGCCGATGAGAGTACCGGCACCCCGATTACTGGCAGGTGCGTTTTCGCGGCTGTCATTCCCGGCAGGTGCGCGGCGCCGCCCGCCCCCGCGATGATCACCTGCAGGCCGCGGCCGGCCGCCGTTTCCGCATAGCGGAACATGCGGTCAGGGGTGCGGTGGGCTGAGACGATCTCGCTCTCGAAGGGCACGCCCAGCTCCTCGAGCACCGCTTCAGCGCCGCGCATCGTGTCGCGGTCGGAGCGGCTGCCCATGATGATGCCAACCAGCGGTTCGCTCACGTTCTTTCGGTCATCGGGTTGGGAAGACGCCGCAATGTACCGGTGCAGGGGCGGCGCGGCAAACGAATTCCGCCCGCGGGGCCGGGGCCGAAGCATTTTGCCGCGGCGCGAGCCGCCGCAGTAAGTTGTGCCCGACAGCCCATCTCAGCAAAAACCTTCAGAAATCCGGGACCACGAATGGATCTACGCGAGGCGCAGCAGCACGTAGACAGCTACATCTCCCAATTTCGCGAGGGCTATTTCCCTCCGCTCGTGAACCTGGCGCGGCTCACCGAGGAGGTGGGCGAACTCGCGCGCGAGATGAATCATGCCTTCGGCCCCAAAACCAAGAAGCCCGGGGAGCCGGAGGGCGACATCGCCGGTGAACTCGGAGATGTGCTTTTCGTGCTCGTCGTACTCGCGAACCAGATGGAGCTGGATCTGGGCCAGGCGCTTGCCAGCACAATCGAAAAGTACGAAGTGCGGGATGCGGAGCGGTGGGAGCGGAAGGAATCCGTGTGAGGGATGATCGTGCCCGGGATGTCATTCCCGCGACAACCGTCATTCCCGCGAAGGCGGTAATCCAGCTAGCTCAGCCAGGCACCTTGCGGACTGCCGCCGAGAGCGCATCTACGAACAGGTCGATCTCGGCCGGTGTGTTGTAGAAGTGCGGCGAAACGCGGACATATTCGCCGCGGGTATCTACGATGAT
>JBBSMO010000594.1:0-2223 GCA_038233155.1 Longimicrobiales bacterium | reverse complement strand
CGCAGCGTCTCCTCGCCGCCCACGCGGCGGAACTCGCGCTCCTCGAGCACACGCAACAGCTTGGTTTGCGTCGCGCGCGGCATTTCGCCGATTTCGTCCAAAAAAATGGTGCCCCCGTTCGCGAGCTCGAACAGACCTTTGCGCAGCGAGGATGCACCGGTGAAGGCGCCCTTTTCGTGTCCGAACAGTTCGCTCTCGAGCAGAGTCTCGCTCAGCGCGGCCACGTTCACCGCGATAAAGGGGCGGTGCCGCCGCGGCGAGAGGGCGTGCAAACCACGCGCAATCAATTCTTTGCCGGTGCCACTCTCGCCCTGGATAAGAACCGTCGAGTCTACGGGTGCGATTTGCACCACCCGCTCGAGCACCTCCTCCATGGCCTCGGTGTCCCCGACGATGCCGGTAAGCTCGCGCAGCCGCTCGCGCTCGATGAGACGACGGCCGACCAGCACCACTTCGTCCACATCGACCGGCTTCACCAGGCACTCGGATAAACCGGCCTGCTGGCACCATTCGCGGCTGGCGGTTTCCGTCGCCTCGAGCAACCCGATGACGGGCAGGCGCCCTTGCTCGCGCGCTGCCGCCAGCAGAGTCGCGGCACGCCGTTCCCGCAGCCCGCCGGTAAGGATCAGCAGCGACGGCTCGCCGCGCGCATCCCCCAACGCCTCGCCGCCGGTCAGCAGCTCGGCGGCAAAGCCCGCGGCGTCGAAGCCGGCGCGGATGCGCACCGCGGGCTCCAGGTCTTCGACCGTTATGACGACCAGGGAATCGCCGCTGCTCACCAGGCGGTCATCGTTTGAGGCTGCCCTGCGTATAGAATGGCGGGCGCACAACCTGGGCGGCGAGCGGTTTGCCGCGCACCATGATCCGCAGCGGGGTGCCGGGAGCCGCTTGCGCCGCGGGAACATACCCCATGCCTATTCCCTCGCCGAGCGTCGGGCTGAGAGTGCCGCTCGTCACCGTACCGATTGCCGCATCACCCTCTTGGGGCCAGATCTCGTAGCCGGGCCGCGGAAAGCCGCGCTCGAGCAGCCGGAACCCGGCGAGCTTGTGCTCGATGCCCTTTTCCTTCTGGCGCAGGAGAGCCTCTCGCCCGACGAAATCACCCTTGGCCGGCTTCACGACCCACCCGAGCCCCCCCTCGAGGGGAGTGCGGGTCTCGTCCAGATCATTGCCGTACAGAGCGTAGCCCATCTCGAGCCGCAGAGAATCGCGCGCGCCGAGCCCGGCCGGAACGAGCCCCTCCTCTTCTCCGGCGCCAAGCAACCGCCGCCACAACGCTGGCGCGGCACTGGCCGGCATGTACAGCTCGAAGCCGTCTTCGCCCGTGTACCCCGTCCGGCTTATTGTCATGGGAGTGCCGGCCACTATTCCCTCGGCGAAGCGGTAATAGCCGATGCCGCCGAGGTGCGTGGCCGTCAGCGGCGCCAGAACGCGAGCGGCAGCCGGTCCTTGCAGGGCGAGCAGGGCGACCTCATCGGTACGATCAGTGACCCCGGCATCGAAGCCGCGCGCTTCGGCAAGGATGTGCTCGAGATCCCGGGCGCGGTTGGAAGCGTTGACGACCAGCATGAAACGATCGGAATAGCGGTAGACGAGCAGATCGTCAAGAAGGGTTCCATCCTTCTGCGGAAGGGTCGAGTACTGCGCCTGCCCTGGCTCGAGGGCGGCGGCGTCGTTGGTGCTTACCCGCTGCACCAGATCCAGCGCCTGCGGGCCGCGGATCTCGAACTCGCCCATGTGCGACACGTCGAACAGGCCTGCCCGCTGGCGCACCGCGTGATGCTCGGCGGTGATCCCCGATTCGTACTGCACGGGCATTTCCCACCCCGCAAAAGACACCATCTTCCCGCCATGCGCGAGATGCTGCTCGTACAGCGGCGTGCGATTCAACGGCACAGACATTGGGAATTTTGGAGTTTGGATTCTGGATTCTGAACTGGAGCGTACGCTCATCACCGGTGTGCGTGCGTAAGATGCGACGGCGCTAACCGGGATGCCCGCGGTTCACGATCCGGCGTTGCTGTTCAGAAGCGTGGCGATGATTGCCTTCTGCACGTGCAGCCGGTTTTCGGCCTGATCCCAAACGCGGGAACGAGGGCCGTCGATTACCTCTGCGGCAACTTCCTCGCCGCGGTGGGCGGGAAGGCAGTGCAGGAAGATGCTGCCCTCGCGGGTGCGGCCCATCAGATCCTCGTCTACGGTGAAGCCGCGAAACCTGGCGAT
>JBBSMO010000593.1:0-2228 GCA_038233155.1 Longimicrobiales bacterium | reverse complement strand
GAAGGGGTACCAGTCGGCAGTCATCCCGTCGCGGCTGGTGACCGCGCGCACGGCGCAGACGTAGTCGTAGGTGCGCTCGTCCCCCATCACTCCCACGGTCTGCACCGGCAGCAGCACGGCGAAAGCCTGCCAGATATCGTCGTACAGCCCCGCCGCGCGGATCTCGTCCAGATAGATCGTATCCGCGCGCTGCAGGATCGCGACGCGCACCGGATCCACCGCTCCCAGTACGCGAATCGCGAGGCCGGGGCCCGGAAAGGGGTGCCGCCCGACCATCTCCTCCGGGAGACCGAGCTCGCGCCCCACTTGTCGCACTTCATCCTTGAACAGTTCGCGCAGCGGCTCGATCAGTTCGAACTTCAGCTCGTCTTTGAGGCCGCCGACGTTGTGATGCGTTTTGATGGTAGCGGAGGGGCCCTTTACCGAGAGTGACTCGATCACATCCGGGTACAGCGTGCCCTGCACCAGGAACTTGGCGCCCCCGCCCAGCCGTTCTGCCGCCTGATCAAAGACATCGATGAAGGCGTGGCCGATGATCTTGCGCTTGGCCTCGGGGTCCACGACGCCCTCGAGGCGCTCGAGGAACAGATCCGCGGCATCTACCACCTCGAGGCGCATGCCCAGATGACGCCGGAAGGTGCGCTCGACGGCGTCTCTCTCGCCTTGCCGGAGCAGCCCGTTGTCCACGAAGATGTTGGTGAGCTGGTCGCCGACGGCACGGTGCACCAGCGTCGCGGCCACGGAGGAATCTACGCCGCCGGAGAGGCCGCAGATCACCTCGGAATCCCCTACCAGCCCGCGGATGCGCTCGATCTCCGTTTCGATGAACGACCCGGCTGTCCAGGTCGGCTCGCACCCGCAAACCCGGAAGACAAAGTTTGAGATCAACTCTTCGCCGCGGGGTGTGTGCGCCACCTCGGGGTGAAATTGCACACCGTAGATGGGGCGGTCTCCGGCCTGGAAAGCGGCGAAGGGCAGGCCGGGCGTGCTGGCGAGCGTGCGGTAGCCTGGTGGCGCTTTCACGACATGGTCGCCGTGACTCATCCACACCTGCGTCGTCGCGCCGGGATCGAACCCCTCGAAGATGCCGCTGGCCTCGTCCACGGTGATCTCCGCCCGGCCGTACTCGCGCCGCCCGCGCTCGACGACGCCGCCCTCGAGGTGGGTGATCAGCTGCATCCCGTAGCATACGCCGAGCACCGGAATGCCCAGCCGCAGCAACGCTGGCTCGGCGGTAGGCACCTCCTCGCCGTATACGGAAGATGGACCGCCAGACAGGATGATGCCCTTCGGCTGCCATTCCCGGATCCAGTCGAGCGCCCGCGTTGGCGGGTGGATCTCGCAGTACACGCGCTCCTCGCGTACCCGGCGCGCGATGAGCTGCGTGTACTGCGAGCCGAAATCGATGATGAGGATGCGGTTGATGTCCAACAGCGGCTGTTGCGGGGTTCGGGCAAGCGTGCGCAGGCGAGGGCCGAAGATACCGCGCCTGCACCCGTGATGCCAGTCAGCCCCGCACACCCGTACTCGCGCCGGGGCGGGACGGCGTTGATTACGCGGCAGCGTTCCTGAGCGGTCCCTTGGCTGCCCGTCACCCGGAACGCAGCTCCCGCCGCCAGGCGGACGGGCCAGGAGTACTTCGAGGACTTCGTCCGCGTATACCCGGACGATTTGGTGATCAACCGCCTCGGAATCCGCAGGCCGGCATCGCGGCTGACGCGCAACAACTACCTAAACCACTGGAAAAAGCGATCCCTATCGAGCGCTCTTCATCGCCTTCACCTGCTTCAGCGTCGGGTCGTGACTCAGCCGCTCATAGTCTACGGACCCCTGCAGGAAGATGCCACACGGGACTGCTCATCATGGTGAATTCCCCAACCGTAGCGCTTCCCCAGCGGTGACGAGCGAAGACATGCCTTACCCTTGGAAAAATAGGTGACGCGTTGAGGCTCCAGATCTGCAGGCTCAATCTGGTTCTTCCGCGCATAGATGGCGAAGATGATCTCGTCCGAAGTATAGCGATACGGGTTTTCGGAGATCATCTCGTACTGCATACGGGCAATGGTCGGCTCCTGCTTCTCCGGCGGGACGCTGCCAGTCTTGATGGGGCAGTCTTCGGCTACGGAAATGAACGTGCTGGTGTAGTTCGTCGAATGCATGGTCCCTATCGTATGAAGCGAATGGCTCTGTGCCGTCGCTGCCGTGCCGCACCCGAAAGCACCCACCAG
>JBBSMO010000592.1:0-2233 GCA_038233155.1 Longimicrobiales bacterium | reverse complement strand
GAGCGCCGGGGCAGGGCATCCTCTCCCCCGCCCTCTCCCCCATGCTGGGGGAGAGGGAGAAAAGCTGCATGCCGCATGGCGTTTAGACCACGCGGTGGCGCGGAGCGGGTGGAGTGAGAAGGGCCGGCCGCGCGTCGGATAGTTTTGACCGGCGGGGCCGCGGCTGGTACTTTCGCGCTGTCCCTAGCGCAGCAGTTTCGCTTCTACCAGCACCCGCGCACCGGAATTCGCGGCATCATCGGCCACATCCCTACGGCGGGGCTGCCGCGAGGCGAGAACCTGCTGGTGGTGCAGCCCGCCCCGCGGCCGGAGCCGGACCCTGAAGGGCCGCCGCTTCAGCCGTACGAAATCCCATTCTGGCGATAGCAGGATTACTGCCCCGCGAGCGCGGGCAGAAACCGGACTACTTACGTCGCGGGTGTGCTTTCCGCGTCCGTTTGTTGGAGCCATTTGTGTTGCGCCGGGTAGATGGCTCAGAACCGCGGCGGCCCTCGCCGCGCTGCCGCAAGCCCGCTATTGGGAGACAGAGATGAGATATTGGTTCAGCAACATTGCCACGCCTGCGCCGCGCGTGCTGTTCATTCTCCTGCTGCTTGCGGGCGCCGCCTGCGGCAGCGATGGCGATGGCGAGTCGATCACCGAACCACCGGAGACCGCTTTCTCAGGCAGCCTCGTGCAGCAGGGGATTGGCGTTGCTCCCGAGCAGCGGCGCACCTCCGATCTGTGGGTCCATGGAGATTTTGCCTATACCGGCACCCACGCAAGCTCCTGTGCTGGCGGCACCTGCTCTGACAGCCGGTTGTATGTCTGGAATGTCGCAACGCCGGCGCAGCCCGAGCTGGTTGATTCGCTCGTCTTTGACGGCGCGATTCTCAACGATGTCAAAGTCAGCGCCGATGGGCGCTTCGCGGTCGTGACCCACGAGGGATCGGCCACGGATGGCAACGGAATTTCTCTGCTCGACCTCTCCGACCCCGCGAAGCCCGCCGCAATCACCCGCTACACGCAGCGGCTCGAGAACGGCGTTCACAACGTTTGGATCGAGCGCATCAGCGGCAGAGACTACGTCTTCGTGGTCGAAGACGACGGGAGCGGCGGCGGGTTGCACATCCTAGATGTTTCCGATCTGGCCGCGCCACGCGAGGTCGCTCAGTTCTACGGCGGCTCCTCCATCATCCACGACGTGTATGTTCGCGACGGGCTGGCCTTCGTCTCCCATTGGGACGCCGGGCTGGTGATCCTCGACGTCGGCAACGGAGTGCGCGGCGGGTCGCCCTCGAGCCCGGTCGAGATTTCGCGCGTCACCACGCCAAACGGCAACGTGCACAACGCTTGGTACTGGCCGGAGCGCAAGCTGGTGTTCGTCGGCGAGGAAAACTTCAACGCCGCCGAGACCGGGCAGATGCGCGTGGTAGATGTAGCGAATCTTGCACAGCCGCGGGTGGTGGCGAGCTACGCCATTCCGGGCGTAACGCCGCACAATTTCTGGCTCGATGAAGAGAGTGAAATCCTCTTCGCCGGGTGGTACGAGGCGGGGTTGCTAGCGATCAACGTCGCAGGCGGCTTGAGCGGGGAGCTCCACACGCAGAACCGGCAAATTGCACGCGCTCAGCCACAGGGTCCCAACGGCCCGGCGCGGTTCTGGGCGCCGCAGCTTCACCGCGGCACCATCTTCGCCTCCGACCTCACCAACGGCCTCTGGAGCTTTCAACTTCAGATCAACGATTGAGTTGGAATGCGGAATGCGGAGTGCGGAATCTGGAATGAGGATGCAGGTGCGGATAAGGAATGCTGGCCCGGCGGGCGAGCAACTGTGTTGGCTGCCCCGCCGCACGCCGCTTCCCCGGCCCTTCTGGACCCCCCTTCCCCGGCCCTTCCCCCGCAAGAGGGGAAGGGTAAACAGCCAAGTTTAGTGTTCCCTCTTCCACTTCCGCGGTGAGGGGCTTCCCAGCGGGAAGAGCAGCGGTAGCACCTGCTTCAGGACCGGCTCCTTCCCCGACTCTCCCCCCGCAGGACAGCGAACCGCAACCGGCTGGGCGAGCTGGGAGGTCCGCAAGAGTATAGGGGCACCAGTCCGCGAAGGCGGACTTCGTGTAATTCCAGCCGCGACTTCAGTCGTTGAACTGGTGCGGACGCGCGGAGCGGCGGCAAGGGGTGAGGCTCGGGCGAGCCGGGGGAGCAAAGCGGGCGGACCCGCTTCGACACGCCGCTTTACCTCCGCGGCACGACCGTT
>JBBSMO010000591.1:0-2233 GCA_038233155.1 Longimicrobiales bacterium | reverse complement strand
CGTCTGGCTGCTGGGGGGGTCCGCTTCGGGACAGCAAGTGAGTTGTGCGCCGCGTCTCATCCAACCCCGTGTGTTAGGGGATCATGACGTACCGCTCGAGACGGGCGACTTCCTCATCATCCACATACTTGCCGATTTCGCGGCGGAACTCCTCGATGCCGCGGTAGGGGCGATACTCTTCGAACTCGTGCTGCATCCGGTCTCCCACGCCCGGGATTAACTGGATTTCCTCTCCAGTGGCTGAATTCAGGTCAATCGGCGTCCAAAGCGTCGCGTAGACAGCTTCGCGCTGCGCCTCATCCAGAGTGGCGGATAGGACGCGGTCTACTTCGAGCATGGTGGCGTAGGGGCGGCCGGCGAGAAGTGCATCGGCGGCGGGTGCATCCATGCCGGGAATTTCCAGAAGCTGCTCGCGGGTCGCGGTGCCGGGGTCGAGCATCTCGCCCCCGGTAGCGGGTACCGGCGGCGGGATCACACCCGCATCGGGGCTCGCAAGTTCGACGGTAGCGAGATCGTCTGCCGGCTCCGGTTCGTCAGCCCCGCAGCCAGCGAGAGCGAAGACCAAGACGAGCGGGAGGCAAGCGCCGATTCCAATAGCTGCTCTGTTCATGTACTCCTGCGAAGTTGTGCTCACCCGTTCGGGTGAGGCGGTGAAGTGGCTCGCGGCCTGGTTGCGCCGCTCCGGAGTGCCGGGTGCCGGTATGTCACTAGCAGGCCAAGCAGGCCAAGTTGGGCCATTGCCCCCGGCGCCAGTGCGGGAGTGGCACCGCGAAGGGCGCGCCAAGCGAGTACATAGCCTGCGGTGCCCTCGTCCATCTCGAGCTCGAATTCCGTGTTCCCGCGATAATGCAAGAAGAGCCCGGCGAGCGAAGCCGCAATGCAGAGCACCATCAGCGCCTGGAATACCCGGACGGTAGTTCGTGCCGGCCTTCGCCAGAGCACGATGCCGCCCGGCAGGACCGCTCCCAGCAGCACAAGCGGGAGCCATTGCCAAAACGATTCGAAATGGTCCAGCAGGAGCAGCTCAGCCAGCAGTCCCGTGGCGCCGGCCATAACGACTAATAGGAGAAGCCGGCGCAAAGCACTCTCCGGCTGCGCCGCCGTTGCATGGCTACCCGGCGGGTGCGCCGGCGGTGCGGGTCCGGCCAATCTCGGCGTGTTCTGAACGGGGTTGAGCTGCCCTGCCGGCGCCGCTGCAGTTGCTGCGAGCCGCGGCGGGCGGGACCGGAATGTCGGTCAACAACCTGCATGCCTGTCCGCGTGAGCGAAAGAGGTAACGGCAGCCGTTCGGCACCACCGGAGTGCAGTTGGTGCACTGGCAGCACCATCCCCGAACAGAGCGGTTGGCTTTCTGGCCGGTCGGTGCGGCTGCAGGCGCAGGCGGCGCAGTTGCGCGCGCAACTCGCCGGCGCGCGGCTCACCGCTCTGCAGATGCAGCTCAACCCGCACTTCCTCTTCAACACCTTGCACGCGATCTCGACTCTCGTCGAGCGGGACCCGCGCGGGGTGCGCCGCATGATCGCCCGGCTGAGCGAACTGCTTCGCTATACCCTGGATGGAGCCGCCGAGCAGGTGGTCCCGCTGCGACAGGAACTGCACTTCATCGAACGCTATCTCGAAATCATGCAGGTACGCTTCCAGGGGCGGCTGATAGTGGAAACGGAGGTCGAGCGCGCGGTGCTCGATGCTCAGGTTCCGAACCTGATCCTGCAGCCGTTGGTCGAGAATGCGGTCAAACATGGCGTAGGCGAGCTCTCGGCCGGGGGGCGGCTCGAGTTGGTGGCACGCCGCTCGGGCGAGCTGCTCGTGCTCTCCGTTAGAGACAATGGCCCGGGGCTTTCCGGCTTGCGGCAGCAGCCGGAGCGGGGGCCGGGTGTCGGCCTCCGCAATACGCGCGAACGGCTCGAGCAACTGTATGGCGAACATGCGCGGCTGGAACTCGAACCGGCGGAGGGCGGCGGCACGATCGCCCGCATTGAACTTCCCTTCTCGCTTGCCGCCGCCACACCGGAACCAGCCGCGGGAGCCGTCACCGAGGAGGCCGTTGTCTGAGAAGAAGCCGCTGCGGGTGCTGATCGTAGATGACGAGCTGCTGGCCCGCCAGCGTCTGGAAGACCTGCTGCGCAAGGAGGCGCCGGTCGAAATCGCCGGAATGGCCGACAACGGCGCGGCCGCGGTCGAGGCGATCCGCGGGCTCGCGCCCGACCGCGTGTTTTTGGACGTGCAGATGCCG
>JBBSMO010000590.1:0-2245 GCA_038233155.1 Longimicrobiales bacterium | reverse complement strand
GTACGCTCGAGCTCCGCTACCTGGCGCGAGTGGCGCTCCGCATCCTCGCAGCACTTGCTTGCCTTGTCAGCCGCGGCCGCGGCGGGAGTACGGTCTTCGATTTCGCGGAAATCGACGATCTGGAACCCCGCCTCCCGGATCAGGTGCCGAAGGCGGCGGGCGGCGTTTTTGTCTCCGCGAAGGTGGAGTTGGACGTCGCTCATACGGTCGTCGGAGGAGTGAGATGAGACTGCATCAATTTAACCGCCCTCTGTCGCCGGGGCAAGCACAGGCTCGTCAAGGGTCTCCGCCAGCAGTTGACGGTGCTGCAACGCGGCGTAGACGCCGCCGAGCTGCAACAGCTCCGCGTGCGTGCCGCGTTCGGCGATTTCACCATCCCCCATCACCAAGATCAGGTCGGCATCCATGACTGCGGAAACGCGGTGGCTGACGATAATACTGGTGCGAGTCCGGACCACTCCGCGCAAGCCGTCCAGGATGCGGTGCTCCGTCTGAGTATCTACGGCGGAAAGCGAATCGTCCAAGATCAGCACCTGCGGCTCGCGGGCAATTGCCCTGGCCAATGTCGCCCGCTGCTTCTGCCCGCCTGACAGGTTGATGCCCCGTTCGCCCAGCCGCGTCTCGTAGCCGCCCGGGAAGCCGCGAATCGCTTCCTCCAACTGCGCGGTGCGTGCTGCCGCCACGATGCGCGCCTCGCGAAGCGCCGGGTCGGGCTCGTCGAACCCCATCGCGAGGTTGTCCCCGATAGACTCCGAGAACAGAAATGTCTCTTGGGGAACGATGCCGATCGCGGCGCGCAGTTGCTCGAGCGGCAGCCGGTGCAGGGGCACCCCGTCTAGCAATACCTTGCCTCCGGTTGGGTCGTACACGCGCGTCATCAGGTGGACAAGGGTAGATTTTCCGGAGCCCGTGGCTCCAACGATCGCTGCCGTCGCGCCGGCCGGGATGCGGAAGGAGACATCGCGCAGCACGTCGCGATAGGTGCCCGGGTAGCGGAACCAAACGTTGCGAAACTCGACTTCGCCGCGGATGCGGGGGACGGGCTCCGGTTCTGAAGGCTCGGCGATGGCCGGCTGCGACTTCAAGATCCTATTGATGCGGCCCATAGAGGCCGCGCCGCGCTGGAACAGGTTCACGACCCAGCCGAGGGCAATCAGCGGCCAGGTGAGCATCGCGAGATACAGCCCGAACGCGACAAAATCACCTACGTTGATCTGCCCGCGGATGATGGCCAGGCCGCCGAGCCAGACCACGACCACCATACCCAGCCCGCTGAGCAGCCCGAGCAGCGGGTGGAAGAGCCCCGAGATGCGCACTAGGTTCAGGTTGCGCGAGAGATAGGTTTCCGACATGGTGCGGAAGCGCTCGATCTCGGCCGATTCCTGGCCGTACGCCTTGACGATCCGCACCCCGGCGAAGTTTTCCTGGGCAGCGGTCGAGAGGTCGCCGAACTGGTCCTGAACCCGTTCGAAGCGTTGGTTGATCGCACGTCCAAAAAAGATGGTCACTGGCGGCAGTGCCAGCATCGGCAGGAGGGCGATGCCGGTCAGCACGGGCGAGATGCGCAGCATGAGGATCAGCGCCAAGACCGCCATAACGATGGTGTTCGCGAGGTACATGTACGCCGGCCCGGCCGCCATGCGCACCGCCTGGATGTCGTTGGTCGCCCGGCTCATGATGTCACCGGTCTGGGTGCGGCCGAAGAAGCCCGCATCCAGGCGCAGCAGATGCGCAAAGAAGTCGTTGCGGAGGTCGAATTCCACGCGGCGGCTGACGCCGTTCAGCAGCTCGCGCATCCCGTAGCGCGCCGCGCCGCCCAGCAGCGCGGCCAGCACGAGCAGACCGGCGTACACGAGCACGGGGCGCGCAGCATCGCCGGGAGTTTCGAGCACGTTGATCCCGCGCCGGATCAGCTCGGGCACCGCCAGGCTAAAGGAGTTGGCGATCAGCACCAGTACGATCCCCCAGCCGATCTGAGTCCCGTAGCGGCCGAGGTAGGGCAGGAGCGAACCGAGCTCGCGAAGCCCCGCCCTCGGGGGGCCGGCGGCGGGCGGACTGTCCGCAGGCGGCGGCGGCTCGTCCTCATTGTCGGACAGGTTGCGGGCGTCGCGCCTCTCCGAACCTTTCTTCTGGCTCAATTCCAAGGTGGCATAGGGGTTGCCCCTGAAACCGCACGGAACGCCGGCCGGGGGTTCGGAACACTATGGGAAGACCCTCTGCAATACAAGCGAATCCGTTCAACCGG
>JBBSMO010000589.1:0-2246 GCA_038233155.1 Longimicrobiales bacterium | reverse complement strand
TTTGGGCAGCTCACCAGGGAATGCAACTGCCCGGCGCGCTCTTGCTCTGCGTTCCGCCCCCCGCGGGACAGGCGCTGGAGGAAGCCGAGGTCGGGCAGGCGATTTCTCGCGCGCTCGCGCGCGCGATGGAAAACGGAGTGCGCGGCAACGACATCACCCCCTTCCTGCTGCAGAAGGTGGCGGAGGAGACGGGCGGCCGCTCGACCGACGTCAACGTCGCACTGCTCGGCGAGAACGCGCGGGTCGCGGCGGAAGTTGCTGCGGCCATTGCTGTACTACGCGGGGCTGGGCCACCGCTCCATTCGGCATTCGCAGAAGGGGCACAGCAGCCCAAGTACGAATGACCAAGACCGAGCTGCGCCGCCAGATGCGCCAGAGGCTGGCTGGTATCCCCCCAGAGGAGCGCACGGCCGCCGGCGCCGACATCGCGCGCCTAGTTTGGACCGTGCCGGAGATCGCTGCCGCGCGGGTGCTGCTGCTCTACGCCGCCCTACCGGAAGAGGTGCCGACCGCCGCCATCGCCCTTGAAGCCTGGCAGCGGGAGATCACCGTCCTGTACCCGAAGGTGGGTGGTAACGAGGATACGCTTTCTCTGTACGAGGTCTGCAGCCTCGCCGAATTGCAGCCGGGCAGCTACGGCATCTCCGAGCCGGACCCCGCGCGCTGCCCGATGGCCGAACCCGCATCTGTCCAGGCGGCATTGATCCCGGGGCTGGCATGGGACCGGCAGGGGCGGCGGCTGGGCCGCGGGGCGGGGTACTACGACCGCCTGCTCGCACAGCCCGGCTTTCGCGCCTTCCGCTGCGGGCTCTTCTTCGCCGCACAGGAGATCGCGCACATCCCCGCCGACCCGTGGGATGTGCCGCTGGACGCGGTGATCAGTGAACGCGAGGTGTGGCGGGCGTGAGGAGCACAGGCGCGAGATGTGTGCTGGTTCTGGTTGGATTCAGCCCCTCCCGCTCCGGCAGCGTGTACAAGGCTTCTCGGGATCTGTATGCGGGGTTGGTCCGGGACCCAATTAGGGTAGGCGCCCCATCCTGTGCGAGTCAGAGGTGACTGATGTTCTTTCTGTCTCCTTTTCTGCTCTTCTCCAGATCCCAGTCCGCCTCAGCCACCCGCAACTCTCATAATTCCCGCGCGGAGCGCCCCGTCACCGGGGTGGCGCCCAGCCGCAGCAACTCCTCGTTGGCGGGGTCGTCGATGGTGAAGAGCGGTTTGCCCCAGCCGGCCGCGCGGCGGGCCAGGGCGAGGGTGCGGCTCGCGGGGCGGGCGTGGAGCACTAGCAGGCGGCTGGCGAGTGCGGCCACCATCTCGTTGCGCTTGTCTGCCTGAGCCGTGTCCGCACGGCGGCGGCTGGCGCCGAAGCGCGACAGGATCAGCAGCCGCCCGCCAGCGAAGGCATCGCGCCAGTCGCGAGGGATGCGCATCCTATCGATGCCGCGCGCGGGGCACACGATCACCGGCTGCCCGCGCCGTACCAGCACCTCGAGGCACTCCCGCTCCATCGGCGACTGAAAGCCGCCGATCAGCGGGTGATCCGCGTCTCCCAATCGTTTGGCGGCGTCGTAGGCTTCGAGGATCACAGCGCCCGGTAGCCGCGCAGAGCAGAACAGCGCGAGCAGCGGGCGGTCCAGCAGCGACCTGTCTCCTCTCAGCGTCAGCCGCTTTGGCGAGCTGTCGCCGAGAAACGCCGCGAGCGGGGCGGGGTAGCCGGGGCTACCGCGGTCGAGGTGCTGCAGTTCCGGTTCAGACATCGGCGGAGGCGCCCGGAAGGATGACGTCAAAGCCGCCCGCGCGCATCACCGGGCGGAAGTCGCAGCCCCAGTGCCCGCGCTGGTGCGAGTCTGACCCGTCGCCGCTGCGGCGGGTGACCTTCAGGTTGATGGCATCCAGCCGGCGGCTGAGTTCTGCGAACGTCGGCGTGAGCTCGCCGACCGCGCCAGAGGCGAGCGCCGCGAGCCGGTGGATGTCTGCCGCCGCGCCATCCAATTCGCCCAGCCCCGCGCCCGCCAGGTCCCGGATGCCGCCGCTCGCGCCGCCTGGCCGGATGTGAAACCGCAACTCTGGCGGGCAGCGCTCCGCCCCCAGACGGCGCGCCACGGCCGAAGCGAGCACCGCACCGGCGGCGGCCGTGGCGGCACTAGCGAACAGGTTACGGCGGAGCGTTCGGGCGGTTGCGAAGTCCCGGCGACCGGAGAATCGCGAGGGATCATCCGCCTGCTCGAGAGTGGCGGTGAAGTCAGCAA
>JBBSMO010000588.1:0-2264 GCA_038233155.1 Longimicrobiales bacterium | reverse complement strand
TCCTGCGTGAGGCGCGCCGACATCTGGAGGCCGTCGCGGTTGTTGTCGTGGAAGATGTACTTGCCCCAGTACGGCGGCCCCGTCCGGTCATCCTCGTCGTACACTTCGGTGTTGTGGCGCCGCAGCCAATCTACGACGCGGTTGCGGCCATCGGGCTCGGCGACGGGGACGATGACCACCACCACACTATCCCGAATCGTGCGGATCATCGGGTCGTCAGAGACCGCCAGCCGGTAGGCCAGCTCCATCACCATCTCCGGCGGCCCCGTTTCGGGCGAGTGCAGCCCGGCATAGAGGGTGTAGACGGCGGGGAGAGAGGCGATCAGCTCCTGCGCCGCTGCCTCGTCCGTGCCGCGCGGATCCGCTAAACTGTTCAGCCCCTGCTTGATCGCGGCGAGGCGCGCTAGGTTCGCCTCCGATCCGACCTGCACCAGCGCGAGGTTGTTGTCCTCTTCCGTTTCGCCCAGCATCCCGAACTGAACCCGCGGGCTGCTGTTCGCCAGCGCTGTGAAGTAGCCGTAGATCTCGTCCACCCGGTGCAGCACGCCCGGCCTGCCGATGGGCGCGCCGAAGTGCTCGCTCGGCGAAACTACGGCGCCGCTTTCGGGCAGATGATCCACCAGCGGGTTGGTGTACTCGGGCATGGTCGTCCACGAGCGGATCAGCTCGGTGCTGGCGACGTCGATCGGCTGCCCCCACGGGGTGGCTGCGGGAATCGGGGTGCTCTCCCACCAGTCGAACGTCTGCGGAACTGCGGGCTCCGCGGTCGTTCCTGACGCCGGGGTGCCGTCCAGGTGGATCTGGTTCGGATTGGCTGTGGTCTGCGCTTGAGCGGGCACGCTCCACAACAGGGCGGCAGTGGCGATCAGGGCAATGCGGTTGGGCATGGGCGTGTTCGGTGAGCGGCAGCGGGACAGGGAACAAGCGGCAATAGAGGATGCCGGGGGGCGGGACGCAAGGCGAAAAGGGTGATTGCCCCGGCTGCGCTCCGGCCCCCTCTCCGGATCTTCGCGCTGCGCGCTCAGTGCCCGCGAAGTTTCGCTTAGGCTCGCCACCTCTCCCCCAACTTTGGGAAGAGGTTGATCGGGTCTTCCAACGCCGGTGCCGTTATCCCCCCCCACCCCCAAGATTCGGGGCGGCGGTGCCGAGCTTGCGAGGCGGGGGCGGGGGCCGGTCCGCGCGCGGCGCCCGAATGTCTCCGCCGGCGACCGCAGTCCGCATTCAGGCGCTCTACGCGGTGCCGTCTCCGGCTATCACGTCCGTCTTCGCCGCCATGACGTAGTCGTTGCGGTGCAGGCCGCGGATCTTGTGCGTCCACCAGGTCACGGTGACCTTGCCCCACTCGGTCAGCAGCGCGGGGTGGTGGCCCTCCTCCTCCGCGATTTCACCGACCCGGTTCGTGAAGTCCAGTGCGGCGGCGAAATCGGGAAAGGTGAAGACGCGCTCGATCCGGGGGATGCCGTCGCGCTCGACGCGCTCCCACTCCGGGATCTGGGGGCGGAGTTCCGCCTCTTCGTCCGTAGTGACTGTTGGCGCGCCGCGGCGGCACGCTTCGCATTTCAGGGTTGCTAGATTCTCCATTGTGTCTCCGATCGTTCGTCTGAAGGATGGCGGCGGGCTAGGGGCGCTACGCAGGTGCTGCGGGCTGCGCCGCGCGCACCTGCTCTGCCTGCCACAGGTGACGCCGCTCGTGCGCGGCTAGAAAGGCCAAGGTGGCCGGCAGCCGCAGCGTCACGAGGCTGCTCAGCGGCGAGGTGATTCGCACCCGCGATGCATCGACGTTCTTCGCTTCGGCGATCAGGGTCCGCAGCGCGCGCTGGAGCGATGCGAAGCGCTCGGCAGTCGCCGCCGCCGGGTGATGCGCGGCCGGCGTGATCGCCCGCAACGTCGGCATCCGGAAACGCGGCGGCGGTTCCATAGAGCCTACGGCCCAGCGGGCGAGCAAGCCGGGTCGGAACGGGGGCAACGCGGCTGCATCCGCCGCGGGGGCCGCCTGGATTGCGCGGCGGATGACGGGAATGTACGCTTCCGCCGTGCTGTTCAGATGCGCGACGCACTGGCCGGCCGACCAGCCGCCTTTGCCGGGATGGCCGGGCTGCCAGTCCGCCTTTTCGTCCGACAGGCCGTCGAGCAGCGCCCCGGCGCGTTGTGCCAGGGTGGCGAATTCGCCGTCCAACTGGTCCAGCGTCGCGAGCAGAGTGGCTGTCATAGCGATGGGCACAGGTAGTCGGCAGTCAGTAGGCGGTAGTCGGTGTACCACAGCG
>JBBSMO010000587.1:0-2270 GCA_038233155.1 Longimicrobiales bacterium | reverse complement strand
TCCGTGGCGCCCGGGCACCCTTTGCGGGAGTGATCGCCAGCAATGGCGACGCGCACCCCGAGCTCGAAGCGTGGGCGCGGGAGAATCTGGCTTTTTCCATCTGACTGAGGATTACCCAATGCATTGGCTGCTGATCATACCCATGATTCCAGTGCTTGCGATCGGCATCTGGATTGGGCTCGGCGCGCCGGGGTGGCCGCACAAACCCGAAGAGGGCGACGTGCGGCGCCGGCGGGAGAAGCGCCCGATCAATCCGGTATCTTGGGGCAACACGCGGCGCCGCACGCGCCGCCACTGAACCGCCCGGCGCTGATCATTTGCGGCCATGCACGGCAGGCGTAGCTGAGAGCTCACCAGAATCCAACCAGAGGAGGTGCCCGATGTCAGGGCATAGCAAGTGGTCCCAGATCAAGCGTAAAAAAGCTGTGAACGACCAAAAGCGCGCGTCGCAGTGGACCAAGCTGATTCGTGAAATTACCGTGGCGGCGAGAGAAGGCGGCGGCGATCTCGCGGGCAACCCGCGCCTCCGCCTGGCGGTGGATACCGCCAAGGCGGCAAACATGCCGAACGACAACATCGACCGCGCCATCAAAAAAGGTACGGGCGAGTTGGAAGGGGTCGAGTACCAGGAAATCACCTACGAGGCGTACGGCCCGGCGGGGGTCGCCATCCTGATCGAGGCCCTCACCGACAATGCCAATCGTACCGTGGCCGATCTTCGGCACGCCTTAGGGAAGAATGGCGGCAACCTAGGGACCAGCGGTTCGGTTGCATGGATGTTCGACCGCCGCGGCCAGATCATCTTCGACGGCGCTCGCTACGAGGAGGCGCGCATTCTGGAGGCCGCCATGGAGGCGGGCGCGCAAGACATGGAAAGCGACGAGGAGTCCTACACGTTGTACACTGAGGTCAATGACTTCCACACCGTTCAGGATTCGCTGAAGGAACGGGGCCTCGAGTGGGACGATGCCGAGCTGGCGATGATCCCCAAGTCGACCGTGCGGGTGGAAGGTCGCGACGCGGAAACGTTGCTCCGGCTCCTCGATATTCTCGACGACTCGGATGACATCCAAAAGGTCTACGTAAACGCGGATGTGGATGAGGAGACGCTGGTCGAGGCGTAGCTCGTGATCGTGCTCGGCGTAGACCCCGGCACCGCAGTGACCGGGTACGGCGTCGTCGCCCGCAGTGGCGGCGGCGCCGTGTCGCTTATCGAGTGCGGGGTAATCCGCACGCGCAGCAACTCGCCGCTGCCGGAGCGCCTGCGCATCATCTTCGAAGGAATGCAGGAGATCATCGCCCGCCATTCGCTCGCGGCGGTGGCAGTCGAGGATGTGTTTTTCGGAAAGAACGTGCGCACGGCGGTCGTGCTCGGCCACGCGCGCGGCGCGATCATGCTGGCCGCCGCGCTGAGCGAGATATCGGTGGCGGAATACTCGCCCGCGGAGGTCAAGAACGCGGTGGTCGGAACCGGGCGGGCGACCAAGGAGCAGGTCGGCTTCATGGTGATGAAGCTGCTCAAGCTGCAGCAGCCGCCGCGGCCGGACGATGCGGCAGACGGCGTGGCCGTCGCTCTCAGCCACTGCTTCCGTGCGGCGGTGCCTGCGGTGGAGCCGCTGCGGCTCGGCAAGCTCAAGCCTCTGCGGTTGGCTCGATGATCTCCCGCGTCTACGGCACCTTGCTGGTCCGGGATCTGGATCGGATCGAGGTTCTAACGGCCAGTGGCGTCGGCTACGAGCTGGCCATCCCCACGCCCGTTTTCGAGCGATTGCCGCGGGTCGGCCAGCCGGTCGAGCTGCTCGCCCTGCAGATCGTCCGCGAAGATTCCATCACCCTGTACGGCTTTCTCGAAACCGCCGAGCGGATGGTGTTTTCCCGCCTGCTCGCCGCGCAGGGAGTCGGGCCTCGCCTGGCGCTCGCGCTGCTGTCGACGTTGCCGCCTGCGCGGCTGGCGCGCGCCGTTCGCGACCGGGACGTGGCGGCGCTGACCGCCGTCAGCGGGGTTGGGAAGAAGACCGCCGAGCGCCTGGTACTCGACCTCACGGGGAAGCTCGACGACATCCCCATGCATGACATCGGGGCGGGGCGCTCCCCAGGCGTTGACGAGGCGGTGCGGGCGCTTTCCGTTCTCGGCTTCGCGCCCGCCGACGCCGAGCGGGCGGTGCGGGCGGCGGTGAAACAAGACGGATCGGCGAACGCGCAGGAGCTGATCCGGCTGGCGCTGACACACCTGAAGTAGAGGGAGCGAATCAGCAGCCCGACCCTGGCCG
>JBBSMO010000586.1:0-2271 GCA_038233155.1 Longimicrobiales bacterium | reverse complement strand
GGCCGCGGGCTAAGATTTCCCCTTCGCCCGAAATGCGTATCTCGACTCCTGGAAGTGGCTGCCCTACGGTCCCGAGGCGGGTGTCGCCCGGCCGGTTGACGGTCAGAACCGGAGAGGTTTCGCTGAGCCCGTAGCCTTCGTACACCGGCAGACCCGCGGCCCAGAAGAAGCGGGCGATATCCGCCGAAAGGGGCGCGCTGCCTGACACAAAGGCGCGCATCGCACCGCCCGTTTTGGCACGCAGTTTCGAAAACACGAGCTTGTCCGCCAGCCGCGCCTGAAAACCCGGTGCCCGCTGCGCGCCGCGCAGCTTTTCATCTACCGATTCCTCGCCCACCTTCTTCGCCCACATGACGAGCTTGCGCTTGATGCCGGTGGCGCCCATCACCCGCGTGTAGATCTTCTCGAATACTCGCGGTGCAGCCGCGGCGGCGTTGGGGCTAATCTCGATCAGGTTGTCGCCGAGCTTGTCCATGGACTCGGCGTAGGCGATGGTAACGCCCGTATCCCAGTAGAAGTAGTCCACCATCCGCTCGAATGAATGAGAAAGCGGAAGAAACGAGATGGCCACATCGCCCGGCTTCAGGTCCATCACGCCATGCTGGTCCGTAGCGGCTACATTCGAAGCGAGGTTGTAGTGCGACAGCATCACCCCTTTGGGGTCTCCGGTCGTGCCCGAGGTGTAGATCAGGGTGGCCAGGTCGTCCCTGCCAACCTGCATCGCCCGCTCGCGCAGCTCTGCTATGGCGCTCTCGCCAGCGGCGCGCCGCCCAGCCGCCAGCACGTCCTGGAAGCGTTCTACGCCGGCTGCACCGGCCGGGTCGTCGAAGCAGATGATTTGCTCGATGTCCGGCACGTGGCCGCGGATCGCGAGCACCTTCTCCAACTGTTCACCGGTGGACACGAAGAGAACCCGCGCACCGCTGTTCTCGAGGATATGCGCCACCTGGTTTGGCGGCAGCGTCGAGTATACCGGCACGTCTGCCGCGCCGATGCAGAGCGTTGCGAAGTCGGCGATCGCCCATTCGGGGCGGTTCTCCGAGAGAATGGCAACGCGATCGCCCGCCCCGACCCCGGCGGCTACGAGCGCCGCAGCGAGTGCAGCGGTCTGTTCCGCAACCTCCGCGTGCGACAGATCCTGCCAGCGGCCACCGGCTTTGTAGCGAAGGGCATCAGGCCGGCCGAAGCGGTCTATCGCTCCGAAGAAAATCTTGGGAATGGTGTCACGCTCGACCGTCTGCATCGGAACCAGGGTGCTTTCGCGGGATGTGCCGGGTTCAGTAACCATGCGACGCTCTGGAATGGGGGCGGGGTGCGGGCGGGCGGCAAAGTCCCTGCCGCCACAGAGGTTGTATCATGCTGCCGGGTGGCAATATAGAGCGCGTGCAGCACCCGGCAACATGGCTGGCGCTCAGGCTAGCCGGGCTGTCCGGCTCCGCAGAAGCGGCCGAACGCTTCGTTCAGATCGTCGGCGATTTCTTCGGCCGCCCGCCCTTCAATTCGGTGGCGCTCAAGCATGAAGACCACATCCCCATCCTTGAGCAGGGCGATGGAGGGCGAGGACGGCGGGTAGCCGTGCAGATGTTCACGCGCCGCAGCAGTTGCTTCCACATCCTGGCCGGCGAAGACGGTTGCGGCGCGGTCTGGCCGCGGCCCTTTGTCCAATGCCATTGCGACGGCCGGCCGGGCATTGCGCGCCGCGCAGCCGCAGACCGAGTTGACGACGAGCAAGGTGGTGCCCTCATCGTTGCCGAGCACCTGCCCGACCTCATCGGGACTCTTCAACTCTTGCACGCCGAGGCGCGTGAGTTCCTCGCGCATCGGCCGGACCAGCATTTCGGGATATGGCATGTATTTTCTCCAGTTATGTTTTGCGCGGCAGCACGCGCCGCCGCTCGAATGAATATAACGCCTGTGCCCCTCCCGCGAGCCGGCGAGTAGTCATTTGCCACCCAGCCAGGGGACATCCGCGGTTCCCGCACGGGCATTCGCGAGGCGCGCCAAGGTGAACAACAGGTCGGATAACCGGTTCAGGTACACGAGCAGATTGGGGTCGAACGCAGCCGTTTCGCGCAAGGTGACGACCCTCCGCTCCGCACGGCGGCAGACCGTACGCGCTAGGTGCAGCGCCACCGCCGCCGGGGTGCCCGCGGGCAGGATGAAGTTGCGCAGCGGCTCGAGCTCGCCTTCCGCCTCGTCTATCCATCCTTCCATCGCGGCGGTGCGTGCTTCATGCAACCGCGGCACGCGAGCGGCAGCGCGCCCGCCCGC
>JBBSMO010000585.1:0-2273 GCA_038233155.1 Longimicrobiales bacterium | reverse complement strand
TGATCGCACTGATCTACGTGATCGGCGGGCGGGCGGCCCGCGAGGGTACCGCGATCTCGCGCGTCCGCCTGCTCGTGCTCAACCACCTGCGCGTGCCCGCGGGACTCGCGCTGCTGGCCCTGCTCGTGTTCTTCCCGCTCATCCTCGGGCTCTCCGAGGGCGGGCTGATGGGGGTGAGCGGACTCTCCACGGACCCCTACCTCCCGCGCTTCCTGTTCCTAACGCTCGCGCTGTTCGCGATCTCGGCGGCGCTGCTGGCGGTGCGTCTTGCGCGCGGGCGCCGCGGCGGGCCGGGCTCGCCTCCCGGCGGCGAGTAAGCGGCGCTCGAAGCCCGTCGGCTACGCCTCCCCGCGCGCCGGGTAGTCGTTCTCGCCCACGAAGTCGACGCCGTCGCGCATATCGTCGAGCGGCGGTCGCCCGAACGGCATCGAGTTGATTCCTCCGTAAAAGACCGCTCCCTGCGAGTTGATCAGGAACAGACCCGGTTCGGAGAACTCCGCCGGCTCGTCGTCGGCGATCCCGCGCGAGACGAACAGCCCCCATTCGCGCATCGCCTCGGTGCTCAGCCCGTATCCGACCTCGAGGTCACCTAGCTCCCACTCGGTCTGCGCCCGTTCGGCGCGCTCTCGCGAGTCGCCGCTCACCGCGATCACATCGACCCCGCGCGCACGGAACTCGTCGACCCTCTGTGCGAGCTCGCCCACGTACTTCGTGCAGACCGGGCAGTGGACGCCTCGGTAGAAGAAGACGACGCTGAAGTTCTCGGGACGCTCCGAAACAAGATCGATGGGACCGCCCCCCAGAACCTCGACTTGAAGAGCTGGAGCACGTTCGCCGGGCACAGGTGTCGTATGTCGCATGGCTGTCTTCCCTGGTTGTGCCATTGAGGTTCAGGAACGCTGACCTCAGGCGTTGTAATCTGTTGCCTCACGGCGCGGGTTGGAGCCATTCGCGCTCTGTTTCCAGCCGGCTCGCCCGCAATGGCTCGATCTGCGTCTCCGCCAGAGCCCGCAGATAGTCGACGCTGGCGCCGGTGCGCGACATCACTCGAATGGCGATCATGCAGCCAAGCATCGCCCGCGCGTGCGTTGCGGCATCGAGCCCGGAGGGGATGGCGCCGGCCTCCTGGCCCCGGTGGATCGTTCGCGCCAGAGCGGCCTCCACTTCGCCAAGGCCGGCGGCGATGGTACTGCGAATATCATCATCGTGGGCCGCAAGCTCGACGGCCGAGTTGATCAATAGGCAGCCGTCGCTATTCCGGGCGGAGGCTTCGACGATGGCATCGAGAAATTCCTCGAGCGCCAGGAGCGGGTGTTCCGCCTCGTCCAGTGCGGCGATGCGCCGGCGGCTCGAGCAGTTGAGATACTGCTGAAGCGAGCGCTCGAAGAGCCGCTTCTTGTCGCCGAACGCATTGTAGATGCTGGCCGAGCTGATCCCCATGGCGGCGGATAGATCCCGGATGGATGTCGCGCTGTAGCCGTGCGTCCAGAAGCGCGCAACCGCCCGATCTATCGCCGAGGACTCTTCAAAGCTTCTGTTTCTGCCCATGGCTCAAGCACTTCACGTGGCTGTCACGTCGCCGTCACATCGGCGGCCCGCCGTTGTTATTTTTGAACGATCGCCACAAAATCAAGTCCGCGCGCTAACAGACTGGTTGGTCGGAGCTCAATTCTCTCGGGACATCCAGCTAGACAAAGCGGCAAAGGAGGAGAAATCATGAGGATGTATAACAGCTTGTTTGCCGCAGCCGTATCGGCCGGACTCGCCGCCACGGTTGGCGCATCCGCCCAGACTCCCCCTTTCGGGCAGGAAGAGGATGTGGCTTACGCGGAAAAGCTCTGGACTGCGATGGAGGACCATCGCCTGGCGGGCGAGGGAGCGATGAGCGCCTTTCCCTATGCCGGCACCCAGCCGCACGGCGCGATCCTGGAGACGTTCTATGACAACGCCGAAATCGAGGGCCACGCCGGCTCGCTGATTGTCAAACGGAACTATGGTCCGGCCGATGTCACCACCGATCAGGTTCAGAAAAATCCGCAAGAGCATCTGAACGCGATCACAGTGATGTTCAAGCGTGAGGCCGGCTACGACCCCGAGAACCAGGACTGGTTCTGGGCGAAGTACCTGCCCGACGGAACGCTCGACAAGAACCCGGCTGGTATGCAACTGGCTGGCAGGGTGGTGAAGGGCAACTCGGAAGCAGGCTGCATCGCCTGTCATTCCGCCGCGCCGGGTGGAGATCTTCTGTACACCACCGATCGAAGCGACTGGTA
>JBBSMO010000584.1:0-2273 GCA_038233155.1 Longimicrobiales bacterium | reverse complement strand
TCCTTCGCACGCTGCTCTCCCCAATACCCAGTCGTCTCAATCCCTACTTCCGTACGAGGCTCCCTCCCCCTCGTACTCCACTCCTCATTCCCCCCAAACCCCTGCGACAGAACCGGGGGGCGTCCGTTGCACCTGTTTTCGCAACGGGCTATACAATTTAGTCCGTCGGAGCGCCGCCGTCAACCCTCTTGTCGGAACACCGCGGTCCGAAGCCGACTGTTTTGGCCCACCCGATCGGCGGCCGTACTTGGCAGCGCCTCCAAGTGAGCCCGAGAATGTAGGGGCGGCGACCCCCGTCGTCAACCCCGCGGTGCGATCGGGTGCCGAGTGTCGCGGTGCAGCGTTGCCCACCACGCGCGTTGCTCGCCAGACCGGCATTGCTCGTGCGGGGTAGCGGTCGCAAGCGTGGTCCCGATCCCCTGAGCTGTGCTCGCATGTCTGAACGATTGCCGATCGTAGTAGTGGGTGCTGGCGCGGCCGGGATTCTGGCGGGTGTGTTCGCTGCCGATGCGGCGGGCGGCCGTCCAGTCCTGCTGCTCGAGCGCACCCGTGACGGCGGCCGCAAGATTCTGATCAGCGGGGGCGGGCGCTGCAACGTGCTCCCGTCGGAGGTGAGCGAGGCGCGTTACACCACGCGTTCGTCACCTCACACCCTGCGCAATATCCTGCGGTCGTGGCCGCTCGACGAGCAGCGCCGGTTCTTTGAGCAACGCGTCGGGATCCGCTTGGTCCGCGAGGCCGAAACGGGGAAGCTGTTCCCGGAGTCGAACCGCGCGCGCGACGTACGGGATCGATTGCTACGCCTCGCCACCGACAGCGGAGCCGACCTCGTGTTCGATACCCACGTCACCCAGATAGCACCCCCCTCGGGTGAGCACTCCTGGCGCGTATATACGGCGGGCGGTCGCGAGATCACCGCGGCGGCGGTCGTTCTCGCGACCGGCGGGCTTTCCGTCCCGGCAACGGGCAGCGACGGCACCGGCCTGCGGATCGCGCAGCAGCTCGGGCATTCTCTGCATCCCACCTACCCTGCTCTGACGCCGCTCACGGCGGATCCCGCGCCGCACGCGGATCTCGCCGGCGTCTCGGCGGAGGTGCACATCGACGCACCCGCGGGCCGGGAAAGCCGATCGGCGACGGGCGGATTCCTCTTCACGCACCGTGGATACAGCGGACCCGCCGTGCTCGACGTTTCGCACCTCGCGGTGCTGTCGCGGATGGGGACCGACGCTCGGCAGCCGTTGTTCGTCCGCTGGACCTCGCTGGATGCGGCTGAGTGGGAGCGGCAGCTGCAGGCCGCTTCCGGCACCGCCGTGAGCACATTGGTTCGCCGCGCGCTTCCCACCCGGCTGGCGGATCGATTGATTGCCGAGGCGGACGTCAACGGAGCGAGGCCGCTGGCGCAGCTCCGGCGCGACGAGCGCCAGCGGTTGATCGAGCGATTGACGCGCTACCCGCTCCCTTGGACGGGGGACGAGGGGTACAAAAAGGCGGAGGTCACCGGCGGCGGCATCCCGCTCGGGGAGATCGACCCGCGCAGTCTGCAAAGCCGCCGAAGCCCGGGATTGTTCCTGTGTGGCGAGATGCTGGACGCCTTCGGCCCGATTGGCGGATACAACTTTTTCTGGGCGTGGGCCACGGGGCGCGCGGCCGGGCGGGCAGCCGCGGCGTACGCCTCAGCGGGGATCACGCACGCCGACGAGCGCGCTCCGTAACACCTCGGCCGGGGCACGCGGATTGCACGCCCCGGAGCACGAGATCGCAGCGCCTTACCTGAACCGCAACCCCAGAGGAGCTTCATGGCAACCAACGTACTGGTGGTCTACTACAGCACGTATGGTCACACCTTCCGCATGGCGCAGGCGGTCGCGGAGGGCGCCCGCTCGGCGAGCGGCACGGAGGTTCGCCTGCGGAAGATTCCTGAGCTCGAGGAAGCGCGCAAAGCACTTTCTTCGCAGGAGGTTTATCTTCAGGCGCAGCAGGCGCAGAGCGACGTGCCGGAGGCCACGCACGACGATCTGATTTGGGCCGACGGTATCTGCTGGGGCTTTCCGACCCGCTACGGCAACATGCCGGCACAGGCGAAGCAGTTCATCGACACGACCGGCCCGCTCTGGCAGCAGGGCAAGTTGGAAGACAAGGCAACGGGGATCTTCACGAGCACCGCGACGATTCACGGCGGGCAGGAAACGACGATCCTCACCAGCCTCGTCCCCCTGCTGCACCTCGGGATGATCTTCGTGGGGACGCCGTACGGCGAAAATCCGCAGATC